>JAGXRS010000352.1 GCA_018335615.1 Hydrogenophaga sp.
CTGCAGCGGCTGCGCACCCGGCTGGCCATGGTGTTCCAGCATTTCAACCTGTGGGCCCACATGACGGTGCTGCAGAACATCATCGAAGCGCCGGTGCATGTGCTGGGTATTCCGCGCGACCAGGCCGTGCAGACCGCCCGCCGTTATCTGGAGCGTGTGGGATTGCGGGGTGTCGAAGACCGCTACCCCGCGCACATGAGCGGGGGGCAGCAGCAGCGCGTGGCGATTGCCCGGGCGCTGGCGGTGGAACCTGCCGTGATGCTGTTCGATGAACCCACCAGCGCGCTGGACCCGGAACTGGTGGGTGAGGTGCTGCGCGTGATGAAGCTGCTGGCCGAGGAAGGTCGAACCATGCTGGTGGTGACCCACGAGATGGGGTTCGCTCGCGAGGTGTCGTCGCACCTCATCTTTCTGCACCAGGGCCTGATCGAGGAAGAAGGGGTTCCTGCCGAGGTGCTGGCGCGGCCGAAAAGCGAACGCCTGGCCCAATTTCTCAGCGGCAACCTGAAGTAGACCAAGGGGGCGTCAGCGCGGCGCCGGACGTCCCAGCACCATGTTCCCGTCGACCAGCCGAAAGCGGATCCTGGGTGCGCTGTGCTCGGAGAAGGGGGCACCCATGGCGATCTCGCCGTCGCTGTGCAGCAGGCATTCCTGTCGTCGCAAGGCAATGGCGTTCTCGGCGCCCTCGAACCGGACCCAGGTGCCATAACTGCTGATGTCTTCCAGCACGCAATGGCCGGTTCGGATGTCAATGCGCACATGCAAACGCGAGACGCGCGGGTCGTTGACCACGAAGTCGGCCTCTGGCACGCGCCCGATCGTCAGGGGCAGATCGGTCAGGTGGTAGGCCCGGCTGGTATCGAGCCAGCCCAGCTGGATACTGCCGGACAGCGCTTCGGCAGCGTTTTCCAGCGAGAGCAGGTCGGCCGGCAAGGTCAGGAACTCGGAGAGCATTTCCGCTTGCCATTCGATCCTGAACACCTCGGCGGGCTCGACACGACCTTTGATGCGCATGGGGCCCAGGCTGCGGCTGCGCACGCCGTGACAGGTGCCGAGCGCGCGGATGACCTGATCGTTGACGAGAATCTGCTCAGGCCCGGCGAGGTCGCTCAGCCTCGATGCGACGTTCACCGCATCGCCAAAACAGTCGCCATCGATCTGCACCACCTGCCCCCGCGCCATGCCGACCTGCATCATGAGTTTGAGCCGGTCTGGCCAGCGGGCCACCCGGTTCGCGTGCTCTTGCTGGATCTGGACAATGGTTTGCACCGCGTGGTGGTTGTTGCTGAACGCCAGCAGGACGCCGTCTCCCAGCATCTTGACCACCGTGCCGCCATTGTCGACCCCGACAGAGCCAATCCATTGTGTCAGGCGGGTGACGGCCTGGGTGGCCTGGTCATTGCCCAGTGTTTCGAACACCGACACGCTCCCGGTCAAGTCGACAAATGCAATGGTCAGGTCCGCCATGGGTGAACAAGGGTTGAGGTACACGATTACAGCACGTCACCCTCGCCGCTTGGCGTGAAAATCAAACTTCCGTCGTATAGACCGTGTTCTTTCCGGCCTCGAAACGGCTCATTTCTGCATCACCGTGACGGACCCTGCTCACCCCCAATACAGCAAAGCCTCGCGCTTTTGCACCATCAATTCGACTCGTTGCCCGAATGGCAGCAGCACCTTGGTGGGAATATGACCGAAGGGCAGACCGGTGAGAACGGGGACACGGATGTTCGATCGCAGCCAGTCGATCACCGTGTTGAGCTTGAAACCGCGGTCATGGGGCGTCGGGGTGAATCGGTTGAATGAACCCAGCAAGACGGCTTTCTGCCGACCCAGAATGCCCGCGTGCATGAGCTGTGTGAGCTGCCGTTCGATGCGGTAAGGGTGTTCGTTCACGTCCTCCAGAAAGAGGATGCCGCCTTTGACCTCGGGCAAGTAAGGCGTTCCGACCAGCGAACAGAGCACACTGAGGTTGCCACCCCATAGCGTGGCTTTGCTCAAGCGAAGCCCGCCAGCATCGCCATCGGCTTCTGGTGCGCCGGCCTTGCGTTTGACAGCCGTTGTGTGCAGGGCCATCGCGGCCACATCCGCCGCGGGCAGGCGCCAGCCCGAGCCCTCGCCCTGGCCGCAGAGCAGGTCGTCGAAACAGGCCTCCATGATCTCGTCGGGGCCCTCTTGCGCCCCGAAATCTTCACCCACAGCGGGGCCGGCCCAGGTGGTGGCGCCCGTTTTGGCAAACAGGGCACACTGGAATGCCGTGAAATCGCTCAGACCCACAAACTGCGTGCCACGCTCGATCGATTTCGCCACGGCCTTGTAGGGCAGCTTGGGCAGCAGCCGGGTGAGTCCATAACCGCCGCGCGAAATCAGGGCCACGTCCGCACCGCTGGCGGCCGCCCGGCCGATGGCGATCAGCCGGGTATCGTCGTTGCCCGCGAACCGCATGTGACTGCTGAGTGCGTCGTCGTCCGTTTCCACGTCATGGCCCAGCGCAATGAGGCGGGCAACACCCCGGCGAAAGGCTGCCTTGTCGCGTACGGCGCCCGAAGGGGAGTAGATGTAGATGTGGCTCATGGCAGATACGCTGGGCAAAGACCCGCATTATCGGTGTCTCAAGTCGACAGCTGGTCACAAGCCCATTGCGCCACCTCAGGCCGGTGCTCGGGAATCCAGAACCCGGTGTTCGCGAGACGCAGCGGCTCAGGACCGCTGCTTGTGGTGAGTGGTCCCTCCGGTGTCCGATCATGCATTCGATCAGCGTTCTGACAGCTCTGCACCACGAGGCTCTTTCCTTGCCATTCGTGCGCCCAGAAATGGCGGACGTCCTGCCCGATCGCAGCCTGCGCCCCGTCGTTCGGCGGGTGAGCCCGGAAGGCTCGCAGCGCAGCCCGGTGCCCGGCGTCGGGAAAGGGCGCGTCATAACCCCGGCGAGCCGCGTCGTCGAGCATGGCGTGGGCAACGCCCAGCCCTTGCGCCGGGCGGGAACCGGGCAGGAGGAACCGCTCGCGGCCGTCCCGTGGCGTTTCGCTGGCCAGGGCGCTGTTCATGGACAAAAGGCCTCGGTAACGGCCTGGGCTGGTCATAGGCAAGGTGGCGCCCAGCAGTCCGCTCCAATCGTGCACGACCAGCACCACATGGCGCAAATCCAGCCGTTCAACCAACGCCAGCAACACCTGGCGGTGCCATTCAAGCGTGTGGGAATGAGACTTCTTGGGCTTGTCGCTGCGGCCGAAACCGATCAGGTCGGGCGCCACGACCCGACCACCAGCCGCTGTGAACACGGGGATCATCTTGCGGTACAGGTAGCTCCAGGTTTCCATGCCGTGCAGGCACAGCCAGGTGGTGCGTGCGTCGTGCGGTCCTTCGTCCAGGTAGTGCATGCGCAGGCCGGCCAGCGCCGGCAAATCGCTGACATACCGTGGTTCCCATGGGTAGTGGGGCAGCTCAGCAAAACGCCGGTCGGGCGTGCGCAGGGCATCGTCGCGCAGCGGATGCCCTCGGCGCCGCTGCTCTTCGCGCCGCTGACGGAAGAACTCCGCCAGCAAAGCACCACATTCGTCGGCGAGAACGCCACCAGCCACCTGCGTCTGGTGGTTGATCTGATTCACCTGAAAAAGGTCGATGACCGACCCCGCAGCGCCGGTTTTGGGTTCGTGGGCGCCAAACACCACACGTTTGAGGCGGGCTTGCAGCATGGCACCGCTGCACATGGCACACGGCTCTAGCGTGACGAACAGTTCGCAGCCGTCGAGACGGTAATTGCCCAAGGCAGCAGCGGCGGCCCGCAGTGCCTGCACCTCGGCGTGGGCCGTCGGGTCGTGCGTGCCAATGGGCGCGTTGCGCCCGGTGCCGATCACCTGCCCGTCTTTCACCACCACGGCACCCACCGGCACCTCGCCTTGCGCGCCGGCGGCCCGTGCTTCGGCGAGTGCCACGCGCATGAACCCGACGTCGTCCATCACGGGTCCTGCGTCGAGCGGGGTTGCTGCAGGGCGTCTTCCAGGGCTTTTCGGTATTGCTGTTGAATAGCCGCGGGAGAGCCCGATGGCAACGCTGCTCCGTCGGACGGCGCCGACAACCCGGGCACCTGGGCCGGCGCAGCACGACCGGACAGCTGACCTTTGGCCAGCCACCCGATCAGGGCCACCGCCATCAGCAGTCCGCCCAGACTGAAGACGAATCGCATGTCAGGCTTCCT
Organism: Hydrogenophaga sp.; assembly: GCA_018335615.1. GTDB lineage: Bacteria > Pseudomonadota > Gammaproteobacteria > Burkholderiales > Burkholderiaceae_C > Hydrogenophaga. The sequence continues at coordinate 4,199 of JAGXRS010000352.1, forward strand.
CGCGCATAGACGCTCGCTGGCTGGCGAGGTGAACGATCGGTACCCACACGTCAACTGCCGCGGCCGTGGCTCAGAGGAGAAACGTGAACCTTGCCAGCCGAGCACTGTCTTGATAGCAACATATCTACCGTTGCATGGGGGTGCCCTTTCCAAGGCTTCCTGTTCTCGATCTCACTTAACGGTCGATTGTGGAAGCGATTTGAATGCAAGAGGGGCATTTTCTGCAACGTATGACGGTATCGAGTCCTCGCTCAAGAGGACCAAGAGGGTATTCAAGAGTGGCTTTGACGGTATCACAACTTTCTTCGGCCGGGACCACGGACTTCGTCCTCGATGCGCTGGAGCGGGCGTCGTACGACCGCCAGCCTGAACGTAACAGCCCGTCTGATTCATCATTCTGATCGTGGGCCGACCCGAGAGGCCGTCGAACTGGCCACACTGCAATGGTGGCTGGGTTTGGCCCTGCTCAGACACCGGAGCACTCCTGAACCTGTTGATAAAGCACCGGACTCCAGGTCACGGCTTTCTTTCCAGGACCGCTACGGCGAGCTATTCCTTGCAAGACCTTCTCGCAAGCCGGAGTGCTCGCTCAGCCAATGTTTCAAAGATGAGGGCGCATAGACCGCCAGGGACGATGAGCGTGCGACCCCCAGCCCCACAGCATCCCAACGGTCGCAGCAAAAACCCGCGTCACATCCGTGCGACCAGAAGGCGCAGAGCGCCTTCTGCGCTCTATATCGGGGCCGCGTGAGATAGTGGATATTTTTGTATATACAAAATGTTGTTGTAGTGATACAAAAAATGCCTTTATCTGAAAGGCACTTTCCATGCATGACACCGACATCTCTTCCCAGCTTTCAAGCGAGGGGTGGAAACAACGCGATCTCCCCGGCTTCATGGGCACAGCGGGCCCGCTCTGGACCCGCAAGGAGGGCCACACCTGGGCCTATGGCCTGCTGGTGCAAGCCCCTCATCTGAACCCGGCCGGCAGTGCCCACGGTGGTGCCCTGATGACCCTGGTCGACCATGCGGTGAGCGCTGTCGCCTGGGAAATCTGCCAGCGCAAACCGTGCGTCACGCTGCAGATGGACTGCCATTTTTATGCCGCCGTGCAACCAGGACAGTTCACAGAGGTGCGCGCAAAGGTCACCCATCAGACGGGCAGCCTGGTCTTCGCGTCAGCCGTTCTCACGGTCAAGGGCGAGCCTGTTTTCAGGTGCCAGGCCATCCTCAAGAAGCTGTCGTCCTGAGCCTTCTCATGCAACGAGCGAGGCCCTTGAGGCCCCGTTTTTTTGACCGTTTTTTGTTTGTATATAGACAATTTAAAGTGCCTATTGACAAAAACATCGATGTGCGACGAAACTGAAGGCACACCGACACAACCTTTGACAGCCCGACATGACACGTTTGACCGACCTCACCCGCTACGCCGATGCGCAACGCCACTTCACCACCGACAAGCTCTGGGGGCTGTTTGACGGCGACCGCGCGTCTTTCAACATCGCCCATGAATGTGTGGACCGGCACGCGGCCAGCGGGCGCGATGCCCTGGTCATCGTTCATGCGGAAGGACACGACGAAGTCATCGGCTACGCCGAACTGGCTGCCGATTCGTCACGCTTCGCGCACTACCTCGTCAGCCAGCGCGTGAAGCCCGGCGACCGCGTCGCGGTGATGCTGGACCCGTCGCGCGCCTTCTACGCCGCCATGTTTGGCGTCATCAAGAGCGGGGCGATCGCGGTACCCCTGTTCACGCTGTTCGGGCCCGACGGCATCCGTCTGCGTGTGGGCGACTGCAAGCCGCGGCTGCTGGTGACCAATGCCCTCAAAGCCGAGGCATCCGCCGGCATCCAGAACACCACCACCGTGGTTTTCGACCAGCGCTTCATGGACCACCTCCAATCGTTTCCGGACGTGTTTGAGGTCAAGACGCACGCCGACGATCTGGCGGTCTTTCAGTACACCTCGGGCACGACACGGGAGCTGCCCGAAGCCGTGAAGCATTCGCATCGCGCACTGGTCACGCTCATGACGGCCGCGCTGTACGGCACGGGACTGCGCCCCGGAGACCGCTTCTTCTGCCCCTCGTCACCCGCGTGGGGGCATGGACTGTGGCACGGCACGCTCGCGCCGCTGGCCATGGGCCTGACCGTGGGCGCCTACAGCGGCCGGTTCAATCCGGAACGCCTGATCCAGGGTCTGGCCACGCATGGCTTCACCAACATGTCCGCAGCCGCGACGCATTACCGGATGATGAAGAACTGCGGCAAGGCAGGGGACTACCGCTTTCAGTTCAAGAAGCTGTCCTTCACCGGTGAGCCCATCGACGATGAAACCGCTCGCTTCATCTGGCGCACGTTCGGCCTGGAGGTGTGCAGCATGTATGGCACCACGGAGATCGGCGTCGTGCTGGTCAGCTACCCGGGGGCGGAGGACTTCACCGTCAAACGCGGCTCACTGGGCAAGCCGGTGCCGGGCACCGAAGTCGAGGTGCAGGACGACCAGGGTCGTCCGTGTGCGGCGGGCGTGACTGGCCAGCTGATGGTCCGGCGCCGTCAGCAATGGATACCCACCAAGGACCTGGGGCGCACCGATGCCGATGGCTACTTCTACCACGGGGGTCGGGCCGACGACGTGATCATCTCGGCCGGCTGGACCATGAGCGCCGTCGAGATCGAGAACGTGATGCTGATGCATCCCGACGTGCTGGAGAGTGCCGCCATTGGCGTGCCCGATGAGGTCCGGGGTCAGGTCGTCAAGGCCTTCATCGTGAGCGAGCGCCCTGCCAGTGACGCGTTCACCCAGGAAATCCAGGACCTCGTGCGCCAGAAGCTGAGCCAGCACGAATACCCCCGCCATGTGGCCTTTGTGCCCGAACTGCCCAAGACACCGGCCGGCAAGGTCCATCGCAAAGTCCTGCGCGAACGGGAAATGGCTTCCCTGGCAGCCGCCTGACCGTCCACTCGCCACACCTCACCCCACGCCACCCCTTTTCAACCACAGGAGACCACATGTCCACCACCCACCGCAACTTTCCCAAGATCACCGAGAGCGGCCTCGACGACCTGCGCCAGCGCATGGGCGTGAAGATCGGCCAGACCGCCGAGCCGTGGTGCCATGAGGCGACCCGCGACAACATCCGCCACTATGCCCACGGGATCGGGGACGACAACCCGCTGTGGTGCGACCCGGATTACGCGGCCAAAAGCCACTACGGCGGCATCGTGGCCTTGCCCAGCTTCCTGTTTTCCACCAGCCGGATCGTGTCGGGTTATGTGGGTGGCCTGCCCGGCGTGCATGCCATGTGGTCGGGCGCGGACTGGACCTGGCACAAGCCGGTGCGTCGCAACGACGAGATCCACACCGAAGCCCATCTGAAAGACCTGATCGAGCACCAGACGAAATTCGCCGGGCGCGCGATCCAGCAGATCTATCACGTCGACTTCTTCAACCAGAGTGGCGACAAGGTGGCCGAGGCCGACAGCTGGTGCTTCCGCACGGAGCGCGACCACGCACGCGAGCAAGGCACCAAGTACCGTGAGGTGCGCGCACGCGAGCCGCGCCGCTACACCGACGAAGAGCTGGGCGAAGCCTACAAGCTCTACCGGGACGAAGAGATCCGGGGGGCAACGCCGCGCTACTGGGAAGACGTGAAGGAAGGCGAAGAACTGCCGGTGATGTTCAAGGGCCCGATGACCGTCACGGGATTCATCGCCTACGCCCAGGGTTGGGGCGGCCTCTACATCCGCGCCAACAAACTGGCCTGGAAGCTGGTCGATGCCCACCCGGGCGTCGGCATCAAGAACCGCTTCGGCATTCCGGACTGCCCGGAGCGCGTGCACTGGGAAGAAGACTTCGCGCTGGAAGTGGGTGCACCCGGCGCCTACGACTACGGCCCTGAACGCACCTCATGGCTGACCCACCAGCTCACGAACTGGATGGGCGACACCGGTTTCCTGCACAAGGCCAGCTGCAAGATCCGCCGCCACAACCCCGAAGGCGACATGCTTTTCATCAAGGGACGGGTCAAGCGCAAGTTCATCGAGAACGGCCAGCACATGGTCGAGATCGAGCAGGAAGCCCGCAACCAGGACCAGGAGTTGTCGGTGGTGGGCAGTGGCGTGGTCATCCTTCCCTCCAAAGGCTGAGCCATGACCGGAACACGAAACGGATCCCTGCAAGGACTGAAGGTGGTGGATCTTTCCCGTGTTCTGGCCGGCCCGCTGTGCACCCAGATGCTGGCCGACCATGGGGCATCGGTCGTCAAGATCGAGCCCCCGTCGGGTGACGAGACGCGTGGCCTGGGGCCGCCTTTCGACGAGGCCGGGAATGCGGCCTACTTCCTGGCACTCAACCGCGGCAAGCGCTCCATCAGTCTGGACCTGTCCAGAGCGCCCGCGCAGGAGATTCTGCACCGGCTGCTCGACGACGCCGATATCCTGGTGGAAAACTTCCTGCCCGGGACCATGGAGCGGTGGGGCCTGGGCTACGAGCAGGCACTGGCCGAGCGCTATCCGAAGGTCATTTACTGTGCGGTCAGCGGCTTTGGCGCAGATGGCCCGCTGGGCGGCTTGCCCGGGTACGACGCCGTGCTGCAGGCGCTGTGCGGACTCATGAGCATCAACGGGGACGAAGCCAGCGGTGCCACCAGGATGGGCATTCCCATCGTTGACCACCTCACCGGCTACGTGGCGCTGAGCGGCATCCTCATGGCGCTGCAGGCCCGACACCGCAGCGGTCGGGGGCAACGCGTGGAGGCCACGCTGTTCGACACGGCGATGAGCCTGTTGCTTCCGCACGCGTCCAACTTCTTCACCTCGCGGCAATCGCCACAACTGCTGGGCAGCGCGCACCCGAACATCGCGCCGTACGACAAATTCCGGGCCCGGGACGGGGACCTGTTCCTGGGCATCGTCAATGACGCGCAATTCCGGCGTTTCTGCAGCGCCCTGGACCTGCACGCTCTGCCCGAAGACCCGCGCTACGCCAGCAACAGCCAGCGCGTCCAGCACCGGGCCGAACTCAAGCAGACCATTGAGCGTGCGATCGCAGAGCGTGACATCGGTCCCCTGTGCGAAGCGCTCATGCGTTCGGGGGTGCCCGCTGGCGCCGTCAATTCGCTGCCCACCGCAGTGGCGCACCCGCATTGCGAACACCGGGGCCTGCTCGTCCAGGAAGGCAGCTACGTGGGCCTGCGATCGCCCATGAGACTGACGGGGACGCCGGGGCACCCCGGCCGACGTCCCCCCACATTCGCCCAGGACACACACGACGTTCTGGCGGAACTGGGCTACTCGCTCGAAGAGGTCGAGCAGCTCAGCGCTTCAGGTGTCAGCCGGATGCCGAAAACCGGTACACATTCCAGTCAGTGAGAACCCAATGAAGGAGACAAACATGCGAACCATGGCCAAACTCACCGCTGCTCTGCTTGCCCTGGCGATTCCCGCCATGGCAGCCGCTCAGTCATACCCCAATCGACCGGTGCGGATCATCGTGGCTTATGCGGCCGGACAAGGAACCGACATCGCCACCCGCTACCTGGCCGAACATCTGACAAAAGATCTCGGGCAGCCGTTCATCATCGAGAACCGGGCCGGCGCGGGAGGCAACATCGGCACCGAAGCCACCCGCCAAGCCGCAGCGGACGGGTACACGCTGACGATGGGGACCAATGCCACACATGTGCTGAACCAATACCTCTACGACAACCTGTCCTTCGATCCGGTGGCGCACTTCGAGCCCATCGCCCTCGTCGGCAGTTTTCCGATGGTTGTCGCGGTCAATGCCAAGTCGCCCTTCAAGACGGTGAGCGAGCTGTTGGCGACGGCCAGGTCCAACTCCCGTGCGGCCGACATCGCCATGCCCAGCACCACCGCGCGGCTGGTCGTGGAACTGCTGAAGGACCGGACCCAGGTCGGCCTGTACGGCGTTCCCTATCGCGGGTCCGGCAACGCGATGACCGATGTGCTGGGAGGTCAGCTTCCGGTGACAGTGGACACGCCAACCGCTTTGCGCGCCCAGATCGCGGCGGGCACCATGCGCGCCATTGGTGTGACCTCCAGAGGGCCGAGCAGCCTGGTGCCGGGCGTGACACCCATCGCCGAGCAAGGCGTCAGCGGATTCGAGGTGTCGGCCTGGAACGCGCTGTACGCTCCCAAAGGGACGCCCCAAAACGTCATCGACACGCTGAACAAGTCCGTCAACAACATTCTTCAGCGCCAGGAGGTGCGGCAAAAGCTGTTGGAGTTTGGCTTTGAGCCGGGAGGTGGCAGCGCAAAGGAACTGGCCGACTTTGCCAAGGCTGAACGGCTCAAATGGGAGCCCATCATCCGCACGGCCGATATCAAACTCAACTGAACCGTGATCTTCAAGGCCCGCGAGCAGCCATCTGATCGGCGATCTCACGGGCCTCGCGTCGCATGGTGGAGGTCAGCGCCTCCATTTCCGCGGCACCCATGTGACTGGACAATCCCGCCACAACCAGGGTGTGCGTCAACTGCGCCCCGCTATTGAAGATTGGGGCCGCCACCACGGTGAGCCCGCTGACGAAGTTGTCGCGGTCCATACTCCACCCATTGGCCCGGGCCTGCTCGACTTCCTTTTTCCAGGTGGCGAACCCGGGAGCCTTGTCCCACACAATGGCGTTGTACCGCTCACGCAACTGGGTCCAGTTTTCTCCGCTGTGGGCGGCGATCAAACGTCCGGTGGCACTGGCCAGATGATCGAACTGGCTTCCGACGTCCGTGTGCAAGCGAAAGGGCTGGGTGGACTTGGAAATGGCCAGCACCACCACGTCCTTTCGTGCGGTGATTTCGACACCCATTGCGGTGACCGCAAAAGAAGCGGCCAACCGATCCAGCGCCGGCTGGGCCAGCTGGGAAAAACTGCCGATCGACAACACACTGCGGGCCAGGCTGATCATCCCGCCCGCCAAGGTGTAGCGCTTCGTTCCCGGGTCCACGCGCACCAGGTCCTCGCTGACCAGCACGCGCAAGATATGCAGACACGTGCTGGGCACCAGCTCCAAGGCATCGGCGATGGCCTTCACGCCCATGCCCTGCTTGGTTTCACCCAGCAGGCGCAAGATGGCAATGGATCGGCTCACCGCCGGAACCGGTCGAACACGAACTGCTTTTGGCTGAAGCGGGGAAACGCCCATGGAGTGATTTCGGTGGGAAAGACGACAAAGCCAGCGACGGCTTGTTCAAGCGCGCATGGAAATATCCAACAATAGACGGGTCATGTCTCTGACCGTGCTGAGCCTGTCCCCTCATGGGTCAACGCGTCCGGCTCGCAGAGATGAGATACACACCCCGTTCGACAAGCGCCGTTTATCTGGTCGACCGTTTATAACCCATCGCTACAGGCGGCCCGCAGCCGAAGCAGTGCGCCGTCACAGGCCCATCGCTGAAAATGATCCCCCACAAGTCCCCCTCACCTGTGGATGGGGGAGCCGGGTGGGCTGCCGGGCGCACGCGCTGCCCTCTCCTCTTCGGACGCTCGCGAAGCGCTGACGAGCGGATGACCTGAGCAGCGTGGGCTCTGCGAACGCCGTGCCACCCAAGCGCAGCGACTGGCGCGGCGTTCGAGCCGCTGCGATCACGTCAGCGGGCCAGCCAGATGCCTGTGTTGGCCAGCCACCCTGCTCTGCCTGCGTTCTCGGACCGCGCATCGCGCGCTGATGCGAGACCGTGCCGCGGAACATCTCGACGTAGTCGATGACCCGGTTCTGCGAGTCCAGGTGCACCACCGCAAACACCTCGTGCGGCAGATGCCCGAGCCGGGTGCGCAGGAAGTCCTTGCCCACCGGCGACGAGTCCATCACGTCGCCGCCGCGCACCTGGGAATCCAGCAACTGCTGCGCTGTCAGCAGCACCTCGTCGGCCGCCGCTGGACGGTACTGTCCGCGCGTGTCGCGCACCAGCAGCGGTCCCGCCGGGGCAAAAGAAGCCTGAAAGGACTCGATCGATGAAAACAGATCGTGTTGCATGACGCACGCCGGTGAGCCGGGCGGGATTGACCGGGACCGGAAAACGGCACGCCGCAGCGCAGCGGTCACAGGTTCGAAGACGGCCGCATGGCCGCCAGCACACGCAGTGGGCGCAGACCTTGAGCGCGAGAACGGTGTGACAGGATGAAGGGATCAGCAAGCCAGTCCCACCACCACAGCACGAGAGCGGAGAAGGCAAGCGCAGCGCGCAGGCTGGGAGTCCCGGGACGGCAGACAGGGTCAGGGATCGCAGCCGCATGGCCGCGACCCGGTACGGGGCACGGAGCGCAGCCCGCAGAGCCCGACGGCGGGACGCCGAGACCCTTGAGCAATACAAGTCCTCGCACCTTCAGAAACCAACCTCGCGCCTCAAGCGCTTTAAGCTCACGATTTCTGGAAGGCCCCCCATGGAAACGACCATACTCTGGCTCCTGTGTGTCGCACTCATCGTGCTCGGCCTGGCAGGGACGGTGCTGCCGCTCTTGCCTGGGACGCTGCTGGTGTGGGGCGGCATTGTGCTGGGTGCCTGGATCGACGACTTCTCGCGGGTAGGAACAACGACCGTCTGGGTGATCACGGCACTGGCGCTCCTGGCCTGGGCGCTGGATTATGTGGCCGGGCTCATGGGCGCGAGCAAGGTCGGCGCCAGCCAACAGGCATTGCTGGGTGCGGCTGTGGGCACGGTCGCCGGTCTCCTCATGGGCCTGGTGGGCGTGCTTTTCATGCCCTTGGTTGGTGCCACTGTCGGCGAGTACCTCGCTCGTCGGGACCAGCGCCGTGCCGTCCAGGTGGGGGTTGCCACCTGGATCGGCATCATGGTGGGACTGGTCGCCAAAGTGGTGCTGGCTTTCGTCATGGTGGGTATATTTGTTGCCGCTCTGCTGATCTGACCACTCAGCCCAGGGATCCATTGGCTGCAGGGCACCTGCCCGGCGTTACGCGTTGAGCAGGCACAGGGCATCGCGAAGGTGCAGGCGGAAAACCGGCGCCGGCTCTCGCTGACCATGGGAGGGCTCGCCTTGCCCGCGCGACTGCTGGCGCAGACACCCGACGAGCCGGTGCACGACCGTGCAATCATCGACACCTGGGCCCAGGCGCTGGGCATGACGGGCTGGCACCGCTGGCATCCCTGCCGCATGCTCACGTGAAGGCAGCATCCATCCACCATCGCCCTACTGACGTGTCTCACCCATGAACATCCAGACCATTGAAGCCGGCGTCTTGCGCGTGGCCTACCTCGAAGCGGGCGCGCCCGACGGCTGGCCCTGCGTGCTCTGCCACGGCTTTCCGTACGACGTGCATGCCTACGCCGAGGTGCTGCCGCGGCTGACGGCGGCCGGCGCGCGGGTCATCGTGCCCTACCTGCGCGGCTATGGCCCCACCGCTTTTCTGTCACCCAAGACGCCTCGCTCCGGGGAACAGGCGGCCCTGGCCGCCGACCTGCTGGCGCTGATGGACGCGCTGCAGTTGCAGCGCGCGGTGCTCGCTGGCTACGATTGGGGCGGACGCGCGGCCTGCATCGTCGCCGCCCTGTGGCCCGAGCGCGTGCAGGCGCTGGTGTCAGGCAACGCCTACAACCTGCAGGACATTGCCCGATCCTGGGAGCCTGCACCGCCCGAGGCCGAGGCTGCCCTGTGGTACCAGTACTACTTTCACGCCGAGCGCGGTCGCCGCGGCCTGATGAGTGACCGCCGCGGCATCGCCCGCCTGCTCTGGCGCATGTGGTCGCCCACCTGGGACTTTGACGACGCAACCTTCGAGCGCAGCGCGGCCGCCTTCGACAACCCCGACTTTGTCGACGTGGTCATCCACTCTTACCGCCACCGTTTCGGACTCGTGTCCGGCGACCCGGCTTGCGCCCACATCGAAACCCGGCTGACCGCCCAGCCACCCATCACGGTGTCCACCATCGGGATCGACGGCAGCGCCGACGGCGTGAACAGCGGCACCGCGCACCACGGCCACCACTTCGCCGGTCCATATGAACACCGCGTGTTCCACGGTGCTGGCCACAACCTGCCGCAGGAACGCCCGGCCGAGTGGGCGCAGGCGGTGTTGGACGCGCGCGGCAGATGAAGAACGACTTGAGGGCCCTGTCGTTTGCCCGACCAGGGCCACACGTCGAGTAAGCCGTACTCCAGAAAGTCATGTGCTCCCTGGTGTCGCAGAGAGTCTCTTGCAGCAGATCGCGTCAAACACAGTCGCGCACGGTTTCGCAGGGGGGTAACCGCTGGCATAGACCAGCAGGATCCAGCAGGCCGGTTTGTCCACCACCCCGTAGGCCAGGCGGTGGGTGTGGGCCTCCCACGAACCGTCCCAGCGGAACCCACCCTCTTGGTGGCCCGAGGCCATGTCGATCTTCATGCGCAGCGGCATGACCCGGGCGGCACCTTCGGGCATGTGCAACTGCGGCCCGACCATGAACACCTCTTCCGTCGAACGCCGGCGGCCGTGTACGACCGCATGGGCATCCAGACCGCCATGGATCCAGGGCGTGGCCGAGGACCTGATGGTGCCGATCATGGACTTCCCGATGCGCATCGACCGGGACGCGCTCACGCGGGGCTACGCCGGCGTGTACAGCATTCAGTGGCCGCCTGCCGCCCCCGCGTCAAAATGGTGTTAACGACGTTTATCCAGTGCAAACCCGGCGATCTGTTTGTAACGGTCGGATATCGCCCGAAGCTGCTCCTGGCTGATCAGGTCGTCGATGTGGTTGAAGGGCCGACCGCCGCTCAACTCGTCGGCCTTCATGATGATGGCGTCAGGCGGCTGGGTGCGGTTGGTCTGCACGACCTGGGCGGTGACGGGGAGGCGAATGGCCTCGTACCGCTGAAGCGCTTGCAACTCGTCCGGTGTTTGCGCCAACAGGTCCGCCAAGGTGCGGGCATCCAGCAAGGCTTGAGCAGATCCGTTGGAACCTCTGGGGTACATCGGGTGGGCGGCGTCGCCCATGAGCGTCACGCGGCCATGCGTCCAAGAAGGCAGTGCGTCTTTGTCTACCATGGGGTATTCAAATATGTGCTGCGCACCGCGGATGAGCTCAGGCACGTCCAGCCAGTCGTAACGCCAGTCGGCAAAAGTGGGCAGGAAATCGTCCAGGTTGCCCGGCCGGTTCCAGTCGTTCATCTTGGCGTCAGGCCGCCGGGTTTCTGCCACCCAGTTGATGAGCTGGTTACCCTGGCCGTCCACGTTGTCCACGATGGGGTAGATCACCATCTTGCCGGTATCGATGGAGCCGATGCGAATGTAGCTCTTGCCCGTCAAGATGGGTTTGTGGACGGTGACGCCACGCCAAGTGTTGATGCCCGCGAAGCATACGGCATCGTTCGGGAACAGCTGTCGTCGAATCGCCGAGTTCACTCCGTCACAGGCCACCACCAAGCGGGCCCTGACGGATGGGGCGGGCTCCCCCTCCCCTATGCGCTGGAAGTGCAGCGTGACGCCACCCTCGTCCTGGTCGAAACCGCTGCATCGGTGCTGCGTGTGCACATGTTCAGCTCCCAGCCGCTCGCAGACCGCTTCATACAGGATGCGGTGCAGCTTGCCCCGGTGAATGCCCAGCTCCGGGACGGCGTAGCCGGCGTGGCGTCCACGCGGTTCACTGTAAATGAACTGCCCATAGCGGTTGAAGAACACGCTCTCCAAGTTCTCGATAGCCACGGCTTCCAGGGCCGGCTGCAAGCCCAGATCGGTCAGCTCGCGCATGGCATGGGGCAGCAGCGTGATGCCCACGCCAATTTCCTTCACGTCGGGAACGGCTTCGAAGACTTCGCAAGGGATGCCGCGCTGGTGAAGGGCCAGCGCCAGGCTGAGGCCGGCGATGCCCCCGCCCACAATGGCGATTGGATCTTGATGACTCATGACTTTTCTTACTCGGCTTTGATGTTTTGTACGCGAATCAGCTCTGCCCAGCGTTGGGCGTCTCGGCGCACCAGTTCGGCAAACTCCTGCGGCGTGCTGTGGCTGGGGTCCATTCCCTGGGTCTGGAAGGCTTTCTTGACCGCTTCGCTGGCCAGGATGTCCTTGAGCTCGGCGTTCAACCGGCTCACCAGTTCCGGAGGCGTGTCTTTGGGGGCGAAGATGCCGTACCACATGTCCACATTGACGTTGCCTGCGCGGGCTTCCGCCAAGGTGGGCAAGGCCGGCAGCAGGGGGTGGCGCTTGTCGCTGCCAATGCCCAGCGCCACGAGCCTGCCGGCCTGGACCTGAGGCAAGGCGACGTGTATGGGCAAGAACATGGCGTCGACTTGACCACCGATCAGATCCGCCACGGCAGGCCCTGTTCCACGGTAGGGAATGTGGGTCAGAAACACCCCTGCCGTGTTCTTGAGCAGCTCCATGGACAGATGATGCGGGGTACCGACGCCAGGCGAGGCGTAGTTCAACTTGCCGGGCGATTGTTTGGCGGCCGTCACCAGATCGCCAGCCGACGTGAACCCCGTGCGTGGATGGGTGACCAAAAGCAACTGGCCCCAGCTGGTGCGGGCAACGGGCACCAGATCCCTGAGCGGATCGAATGACAGGTTGGGGTATAGGCTGCGGTTCATGACCAGTGTGTTCACACTGACGAGCAGCGTTGACCCGTCGGGCGCTGCGCGCACCACATTTTCTGTTCCGATGTTGCCCGACGCACCCGGACGGTTGTCGACCATGACCGGGCGACCCATGCGTTCCGACAGTTGGGGCCCTATCGTGC
>JAGXRS010000353.1 GCA_018335615.1 Hydrogenophaga sp.
CAGACCGCCGGTGGCGACACCCAGTCGACCATCATGGGCCTGCTGCCCCTGGTGCTGATGTTCGTCGTGCTGTATTTCGTGATGATCCGCCCCCAGATGAAGCGGCAAAAGGAACACAAGGCGATGGTGGAAGCCTTGGCCAAAGGCGACGAAGTCGTGACCGCGGGCGGTTTCCTGGGCAAGGTCTCCCGCATTGGCGAGGTGTACGTCGGGGTGGAACTTGCCAGCGGCGTTGAAGTCCAGATGCAGCGCACAGCTGTTGTGCAGGTCCTGCCCAAGGGCACGATCAAGTAAGGGTGCACCCCCCGCGCCGCGCTTGCGGCGCGTCACCCCCTGAAGGAGCAACGCGATGCGGCCCGGCACAGCCGGTTCCGCCGCGTTCCTGGACAGAAGACACTTCGCGCCTAAGGGCTCTTACATGAACCGATACCCGCTTTGGAAATACCTCATCATCGTCGTCGCGCTGGTGATCGGGGTGTTGTACGCACTGCCCAACCTCTTTGGGGAGTCGCCGGCGGTTCAGGTGTCGGCTGCCAAGACCACGGTGCGGGTGGACGAAACCACCGCCACCCGGGTGGAGCAGGCGCTCGCCGCGCAAGGCCTGACGCCGTCGCTGATCCAGTTTGAGGGTGCGTCGGTCAAGGCACGCTTCGACACCACCGATGAACAGATTCAGGCGCGCGACGCGCTGGAACGCGCGCTCAACCCGGACCCCACCAACCCGACCCATGTGGTCGCGTTGAACCTGCTGCCGCGCACGCCGGCCTGGCTGGCGGCACTCGGCGCTTCGCCCATGTACCTGGGCCTGGACCTGCGTGGCGGCGTGCACTTCATGCTGCAGGTGGACATGCCGGCGGCGCTGCAGCGCCGCGCCGACGTGCTCGCCGGCGACCTGCGCACCGCGTTGCGCGAAAAAGGCGTGCGCCATGGCGGCGTCAGCCGCAACGGCCAGACCATCGAACTGCGTGCGCGCGACGCCCAGACGCTCGACGCCGCGCGCGCCGTGGTGCAGGACCAGTTTCCCGACCTGCAGACCACCGATGTGCCCGACGGCGCCGAGTTCCGTCTGGTGGCCACCATCCGGCCCGAGGCGGCGCGCCGCGTGCAGGAGCAGGCGCTCAAGCAGAACATCACCACCCTGCACAACCGCATCAACGAACTCGGCGTGGCCGAGCCGGTGATCCAGCAACAGGGAGCCGACCGCATCGTGGTGCAGCTGCCCGGCGTGCAGGACACCGCCAAGGCCAAGGACATCCTGGGCCGTACCGCCACGCTGGAGGTGCGCCTGGTGGACGAGAGCAGCGAGGGGCTGGCCGCCGAACGCGGCTCGGCGCCCGTGCCCTTCGGTTCGGAGCGCTATCTGGAACGCAATGGCCAGCCCGTGATCGTCAAGCGCGACGTGCTGCTGTCGGGTGAAAACCTCACCGACGCCCAGGCCGGCTTCGACAGCCAGACCCAGGAGGCTGCCGTGCACCTGACGCTGGACGCCAAGGGCGCGCGCATCTTCCGCGACGTGACGCGGGAGAACGTGGGCAAGCGCATGGCCATCATCCTGTTTGAAAAAGGCCGGGGCGAGGTGGTGACCGCCCCCGTGATCCGCACCGAAATCGGTGGCGGTCGGGTGCAGATTTCTGGTCGCATGACCACCGTGGAAGCGAACGACACCGCCCTGCTGCTGCGCGCCGGTTCGCTGGCCGCGCCCATGGAAATCATCGAAGAGCGCACCATCGGCCCGAGCCTGGGCGCCGAGAACATCGCCAAGGGCTTCAACAGCGTGATGTGGGGCTTCGTGGTGATCGTCGCCTTCATGTGTGTCTATTACATGATGTTCGGCGCCTTCTCCAGTCTGGCGCTGGGCTTCAACCTGGTGTTGCTGGTGGCCGTGCTCTCGATGCTGCAGGCCACGCTGACGCTGCCTGGCATTGCCGCCATGGCGCTGGCGCTGGGCATGGCCATCGACTCGAACGTGCTGATCAACGAGCGCGTGCGCGAGGAGCTGCGCAACGGTTCGTCGCCGCAGTCGGCCATCAATGCCGGCTACGAGCACGCCTGGGGCACCATCCTGGACTCCAACGTCACCACGCTGATCGCCGGCATTGCGCTGCTGATCTTCGGCTCCGGTCCGGTGCGCGGCTTTGCTGTCGTGCACTGCATCGGCATCCTGACCAGCATGTTCTCGTCCGTGGTCTTCTCGCGCGGGCTGGTCAACTTCTGGTACGGCCGGCAGAAGAAGCTCAAGTCGGTGTCCATCGGCACGGTGTGGCGCCCGCAGGGCCAGAACACCGCCGTGGCCAAGGCAGACTGACACAGGACACGCACCATGGCATTTTGGGTTCCCGCGTCCCATGCGCTTCGCGCATATGGGCTTCCTCTGAAAACTCCAAACAAGGAATAAAGACATGGAGTTTTTCCGCATCCGCCGCGACATCCCGTTCATGAAGCACGCCATCGTGCTCAACACGGTGTCGGCACTCGCCTTTCTCTTCGCCGTGTTTTTCCTGGTCACGCGGGGCCTCAACCTGTCGGTCGAGTTCACGGGCGGCACCGTGGTGGAGGTGGCCTACGAGCAGCCGGCCGACCTGACGGCGGTACGCCGCGTGGTCGAGTCGCTCGGCTATGCCGAGGTGCCGGTGCAGAACTTCGGCACCTCGCGCGACGTGCTGCTGCGCTTGCCCATCCAGGCGGGCCAGTCGTCCGGGCAGCAGAGCGAGACCCTGCTGGCGGCGCTGAAGGCGCAGAACCCCACGGTGGAGTTGCGCCGCACCGAGTTTGTGGGCCCGCAGGTCGGGCGCGAACTGGTGGAGGACGGCCTGAAGGCGCTGGCCATGGTGATCGTGGGCATCATGATTTACTTGGCGATGCGCTTCGAATGGAAGTACGCGGTCGCGGCCATCATCGCCAACCTGCACGACGTGGTCATCATCCTGGGCTTCTTCGCGTTCTTCCAGTGGGAATTCTCGCTGGCGGTGCTGGCCGCCGTGCTGGCGGTACTGGGCTACTCCGTGAACGAATCGGTGGTGATCTTTGACCGCATCCGCGAGAGCTTCCGCAAGCACCGCAAGAAGACGACGCCGCAGGTGATCGACCACGCCATCACCTCCACCATCAGCCGCACCATCATCACCCACGGGTCGACCGAGATCATGGTGCTGTCGATGCTGCTGTTCGGCGGCCCCACGCTCCACTATTTCGCGCTCGCGCTGACCATCGGCATTCTGTTCGGCATCTATTCGTCGGTGTTCGTTGCAGCGGCCATCGGCATGTGGCTGGGCATCAAGCGCGAAGACCTCATCAAGAGCGGCAGCGGCAAGAAAGAGGGCGACCCGGACGACCCGAACGCGGGCGCGGTGGTGTGACCGGTGCAGTCGCCTGAGGGCGGCGGCGTACCAGTCTGGGTATCCCAAGCGAACGAATCGGTTCGTGTCATACTGAACAAATGGTGTCACCACCCGATCAGCACGTTTCCTCTCTGGCGAAACAGGCACGTGAACGCTTCGTGGTTCAGGTGGGACGTGCGCTTCCCGAAATGGTCAAGGCCTGCGACATGCGCCTGACCTCGATGCTGGACCAGATCGGTCCGGCCCGGGAAGTCCAGCTCAGGCGCGATGCCTGGACCGCTTTCCAGAAGCATCAGACCACCTGGCTCAACCAGAGCCGCAAAGCCTTGCAGCGCACCTTGCTGCCCCGCGTGTCCAGCAACCCCAGCCCACTCAGGCTCACCAGTGTGCCCGGCCGCCTGGAGCTGGTGGCCGAGGGTGTCATGGACGACCAGATCATGGCCTCGCGTCTGGCCATGCAAGTGCTGGACGTGGCCTCCACTGAATTCAACGAGTTGCGGCTGCGGATGCAGCACCTGGAAAAACGCCCGGAATTGTCACGCGGCGACGTGCTGCTGCCCGATGTGATCGCCCGCATTCTGGTGGACCAGTGGTTGGCCGCGCAGCTGCCGCGTGAAGCCTGGAGCCTGATCAGCGATGCCCTGGCCGCGGCCATGGCTCCCCAGATGCTGGAGGCCTACAAGGCGGTCAACGCGTTCCTGGTGACCAGCGGGGTGATGAAGCAGATCGACCTGAACACGCTGGTCAGGCGTGCGCCTGGTTCGCGTACCGCCGGGCTGTCCGAGGGTGCGGCTGGCGCTGCCGGCCGGGATTCATCGGGCTACGGCCCGCACACCGGTGGTGCGACCGGATCGGCGGGGAGTGCGGGTGGCGTGGGCGGAGGTTCTGGCGGCGGTGGTGAAAGCTGGGCCAGCGGACCGGTTGCCGCCGGCGCGGCGCGGGGCCGCGAAGCGGGCCGTGACCTCGGCTCGCGACCAGGACCTGGCGGCATGGCACCTCCCGACATGGGCGTGCACGACGAAACGCGCATGATGACGGGTTCCTCGCCACTGGCCCGGGCACGCATGCGGGCCCAGGGTGTGGTGGGACGGCTCAAGCGCTTGCTCATGGAGAAGGTGGGGGGCGATTTCGAGGCGACGCAGCTCGCGGCCCCGTCGTCGGGCCTGCAGCAGGCGATCCAGCGTTCCGCGCTGGCCGCCAGCCGGGACGCGGTCCCATCGGGCGCCGGCGGCTTGGACGGCGGCACGCTGTACGCCGATGCCGCGCATGTTCAGAGGGCGGCCACCGCCTTGCGCGAGCGCACCCAGGAACTCAAGCAGGCGGCGTCCACGCCGAGCGAGAAAGCGACCATTGAAGTGGTGGCGCTGATGTTCCAGAGCATCCTGGCCGAGGAGCGCATCCCGCCGAGCGTTCGCGTGTGGTTTGCCCGGTTGCAGATTCCGGTATTGCGGGTGGCGCTGGCCGAGCCCGAGTTTTTCAGCGCCCTGGAGCATCCGGCTCGCCGCCTCATCGACCGCATGGGTTCCTGTGTGCTCGGTTTCGAGTCGCACGTCAGCGCCGCGGCGCTGGAGGCCGAAATCAAGCGTGTGGTGCAGGTGATCGAGCAGTACCCCGAAACCGGGCGCCGCGTGTTCCAGCTGGTGCTGGACGAGTTCCAGAAATTCCTGGCGACCTACCTCAGCGAGCAAAGCGGTGCCAGCCGTTTCATCTCGGTGGCGCAGCAGGTGGAGCAGAAAGAAACGCTGTCGGTGCAGTACACGATCGAGCTGCGCAAGCTGCTGGACGACATGCCGGTGCGCGACGAGGTGCGCGAGTTCCTGTTCAAGGTCTGGGTGGAGGTGCTGGCGGTCGCCGGCGTCAAGCTGGGGCCGCGGCACGAGGAGACGGCGGCGCTCAAGCAGGTGGCGTACGACCTGCTGTGGGCGGCCAGCGCCAAGCCCAGTCGCAACGAGCGCGCCCGCGTCATCCAGCAGCTGCCTGGCCTGCTGCAGCGTTTGCGCCAGGGCATGGGCATGCTGGGCTATCCCCCGAGCCTGCAGGACCGGCACATCAAGTCGGTCAGCGATACCCTGGCCGATGCCTTCATGTCGCGCACCGACGTGATTCCGCAGGAGAGCCTCGACCGGCTCTCGGCTCGACTGGCGCACCTGGAGGACTACCTGCCCGAGGGCGGGGTGGGCGACCTGGACCTGGACAGCGCGAGCATCGAGATGATCACGGGCGTGGACGCCGGCAACATCGAGGTGATCGTGCAGGGCGGCACCCAGCCGAGCGAGGCCATGCGGGGCTGGGCCATGGAGCTGCAGATCGGTTCCTGGTTCGGTCTGGACCACAACGGCCAGCTCAACAGCGTCCAGCTGGCCTGGCGCAGCGAGCGCGGTCAGCTGTGCCTGTTCGTGACCACCATCGGGCGCTGCTACCTCATCCAGACCAGCCGCGTGGCCTCTTACCTGCAGGCGGGCCTGCTGGTGCCGACCGAGGAAGAAGCGCTGACGGTGCGCGCCACCCGGGATGCGCTGGCCAAGCTGGACGCCAACCCCGAGCGGCTCTTGGCCTGACCTCTCTGTGCCGCCTTGCGCGCGGACCCTGAACGAATGCCGGCCAGGTGGCGCGTCTGAAAGGGGTCGCAGGACCCGGGCTCCGTTGACGGTGCTGTGGCACGTGGCGTCGGATGCGGTTGCTCTTGACCGCTCAGCCTCAGCCTCGACCGATGCGTTGCAGCAGCCCGCCGGGCAGGCGGCCAAGGTGGCCGTCGAGTTCGAGTTCGAGCAGGCGCGCCTGCAGCGTGGCGGTGGGCAGGCCGGTGCGGGCCTGCAGGGCGTCCAGGCTGACGGGGTCAAATCCCATGGCGTCGAGCAGGTCGTCGGCGCCGTCCCCGGTTTTGCCGTCGGCGGATGCGTCCGAGGTGGCGCTGGGCAGGATCAGGCGCAGATCTTCCAGGATGTCCTGCGCCGACTCGACCAGCTTGGCCCCCTGGCGGATCAGCGCATGGCAGCCGCGCGCCTGCGGGGCGTGGATCGAGCCTGGAATCGCAAACACCTCGCGCCCCTGTTCGGCGGCCAGCCGGGCCGTGATCAGCGAGCCGGACTGCAGCGCCGCTTCCACCACCAGCGTGCCCTGGGCCAGGCCCGCGATGATGCGGTTGCGCTGCGGGAAGTGGGCCGGCAGCGGCGGTGTGCCCAGCGGGTATTCGCTCACGATGGCCCCCGTGGCCACGATGCGGTGCGCCAGCGCCAGGTGCCGCTTGGGGTAGACGCGGTCCAGCCCGGTGCCCACCACGGCGATGGTGGGTGCGTTCGCCTCCAGCGCACCGCTGTGCGCGGCGCCATCGACCCCCAGCGCCAAGCCCGAAACCACGCACACGCCGGCCTCGCCCAGTGCCCGGGCAAACTGGTGGGCGTTGGCTTCGCCCTGCGGTGTCGGGTTGCGGCTGCCGACGATGGCCAGGCGGCGCGGGTGCTGCAACACCTCCCGCTGGCCCGCCACGTAGAGCATGAGGGGTGGGTCCGCCATCTCCAGCAGCTCGGGCGGGAAGCCCGGATCGGCGAGCGTGAGCACATGGTGCCGGGGGCTGGCTGCCAGCCAGGCCTGCAGCTGGTCCACCGCGCTGTCGAGGTCGTCCGGCGGGGCTTGCAGTGCCTGCGCCTGCCGGGCGCCCACCACCGCCAGCAGGGCCGGTAGCGGCTGCGCGAAGATGGCCTCCGGCAGGCCAAAGGCCGCGAGCAGCTGGCGGGCCGATTCGCTGCCCACGCCCGGCGTGCGCAGCAGCCTCAGCCAGGCGATCAGTTCGTCGCGCGGCATGCAGGGGTTCCGAAGGTCAGGGATTCGCGAAGCGGTCGCCAACCTTCACGCCGTCCGTGATCTGCAGCACCAGGGCGTAAGAGAGCTTGTCGAAGGTGCGGAACACCAGCATGAGCCCGTTGCGCTCGCTGGGCAGCATCAGCTGGGGGCGGGCGCTGTCGGTCTTGTCGGTCACCAGCTGGCCTTCTTTCTGCAGCGCCAGCACATGGCCCCGCTCCAGCCCGTGTGCGCTGCCCCGGTTGATGGCCACCACCTGGTTCTGGGCCGCGAAGGTGACCGCGTTGCCGTACACCGAGACGATCTGGCCGCTCTGCGGTGTGCCGGGTGCGCGGGGCACGAAGTTCGGCAGTTCGCGCGGCGGCTCGGGCAGCAGGCGGTCGCCCACGCGCATTTCTTCCTTGGCCACCACGATGTCGATGGTGGCCGGCAGCAGCTCGACGCGGGTCTTGCCGGCGCTGTCCACCACCTCGCGGCGGGACTCGCCGCGCTCCAGCAGCGCCTTGCCGACGAACTGGGCCTCGTAGCCCAGCACGTCGCCAGACGTCGGGTCTTTCAGGGGCACGGCATTGCGGAAGACGCGGTACTCACGCGACTGGCCGGGCGTTTCGGTCAGCGGGGTGCCGGGCGCCCCGGTGCTGTACTGGCCGCGGGCGTAGGCGCGGTCGCCGCGGCTCAGGAGCACGCGCGTCTCTTGTGTGGCCACGATGCGCGGGGCGCGCGAAAACGTGGCCTCGTCGACGATCAGGGGCTCGGCCAGGAAGGCTTCCACGGCCTGCAGCGAGATGGGCGGAATGGCCGAATCGGCCAGGCTCTCCACCCGCGTGCGGGGCGACACCTTGACCGTGGGGAGATCGGCCTCGGACGCGCCGGTGCCGGGTGCGCGGGTGCTCAGGCGCGCGCGGCCATCGGACTGGTCCAGGTACAGCACCTGGCCCGGGTAGATGCGGTGGGGGTTGCGGATGTCCTCCAGGTTCATGCCCCAGAGTTCGGGCCAGCGCCAGGGGCTCTTGAGAAACAGGCCCGCAATGGCCCAGAGCGAGTCGCCGCGGCGCACGGTGTGGCTGTCGGGTGCGTTGGGTGCCAGTTCCGAGAGGGGAATGCCGGCCTGCGCCACCTGCGCCGCCGTGGCGCGCTGGGCGGGTGTGACGGGAAAGCTCTGTGCCGCGGCCGTGCCGCTGAGCAACAGGGCCAGCGTGGCCACACCGCCAGCCAGGAGGCGCTGCACCGGCAGACGGGAGGAGGTGGCGGACAGGTGGGTCTTCAATGGCATGTGGGGCCCCTGGGGCACGCACCACAACGCTCTGAACCCCTCGCCCCGAGGTGGTGAGAAGACGGAGCGAAGTAGCGCTTTTGACTTGACAATTCGCATTTGATTTTGCGCCCAAGCCTTTGATTAAGCAACGCATATGGCGGGGCCCTTCTGCGCGCACCGCCAAAAGTAGCGAAAATAGCGACAAACGGGTAGCCCGTTACCGACGCGCCTGCACGGTGTCTGCGGTGACCGGCCGCATCCCTGAACCCTGCTTTCCGATCGCCTGAACATGACCACGCCGCCCCTGCTGACCATCCTGCGTTTTCCCGACCCGCGACTGCACACCGTGGCCCGCCCGGTGGCGGCCGTGGACGACCGCGTGCGCGGACTGATCGAGCGCATGTTCGCCACCATGTACGACGCCAGCGGCATCGGCCTGGCGGCCACGCAGGTGGACGTGCACGAGCGCGTCATCGTGATCGACGTCAGCGAGGAGCGCAACCAGCCCATGGTGCTCATCAACCCCGAGGTGGAGTGGTACAGCGACGAGAAACGCAAGGGCGAAGAAGGCTGCCTGTCGGTGCCCGGCATCTACGACGGCGTGGAGCGTTCGGTATCGGTGCGCGTGCGCGCACTGGACGCGGCGGGCGTGTCGCGCAGCATCGAGGCCGAGGGCCTGCTGGCGGTGTGCATCCAGCACGAGATGGACCACCTCATGGGCAAGGTCTTCGTCGAGTACCTGTCACCGCTCAAGCGCAACCGCATCAAGAGCAAGCTGCTGAAGGCGCAGCGCGACGAGGAGCGGGTGTGAGCCTGCCAACGGTCGCCCGGCTCGTCCGTGCACCACTGGCTGCCGGCGGTCTGACCCTGCTCGTCGCCTGTGCGGGCATGCCGGAACGCCTGTCCCCTGGCACGGCCCGGGCCGAGATCGAACAGCGGCTGGGACGGCCCACCGCCGTGCACGCCTTGCCGGACGGCACGCAACTGCAGTATTCGCGCCAGCCGGCGGGTCAGCAGGTCTACAACCTGCGATTGGATGCCGAAGGACGGTTGCAGCAGGTGGAACAGGTGATGGACCGTGCGGCCTTCGATGCCGTCAGCGTGGACCGCTGGACCCGTGAACAGGTGCTGGCGCGGTTCGGCCAGCCGGCGCTGGTGGAACGGGTGGCACGCTTCGACGGCGACGTCTGGACCTACCGTTTCCTGGAAACCACGATTCCCCGCCAGGCGCACGTCCACATCGACCCCGCGGGCACCGTGCGCCGCGTGATGTACACCGACGAGCAGCTCCCCGATCCGCCCGACTGGGCGCCCTGACCCGGGGCGCAGCGGCCGCCCAGCCGCGCGCCTTCCCGACCCGAATCCCATGAAAATCATTTTTGCCGGCACGCCGGAATTTGCCCGTGTGGCGCTGGAGCGCCTGCACGCCGCGGGCTTCGACATTGCCCTGGTGATGACCCAGCCGGACCGCCCGGCGGGCCGTGGCATGAAGCTGCAGCCGTCGCCGGTGAAGCAGTTTGCGCTCGACCATGGCCTGCTGGTGGCGCAGCCGCAGAGCCTGCGGCTGGACGGCAAGTACCCGGCCGACGCCGCGGCCGGTCGCGCCGCCATCGAGGCCGCGGGTGCCGAGGCCATGGTGGTGGCCGCCTACGGGCTGATCCTGCCGCAGTGGGTGCTCGACACCCTGGCGCAGGGCCCGCGCGGCCTGGGCTGCTTCAACATCCATGCCTCGCTGTTGCCACGCTGGCGCGGCGCGGCACCCATTCACCGCGCCATCGAGGCCGGTGACCGCGAGACGGGTGTGACCATCATGCAGATGGATGCCGGGCTGGACACGGGCGACATGCTGCTGCGCGAACCCTGCGCCATCGAGGCCGATGACACCACCGGCCGGCTGCACGACCGCCTGGCCACGCTGGGCGGGCGCCTGATGGTGGAGGCGCTGGAACTGGCGGCGTGCGGCGGTTTGCACCCGGTGCGCCAGCCCGAAGCGGGTGTGACCTACGCGCACAAGATCGACAAGGCCGAGGCCGCCATCGACTGGGCGCAGCCGGCCGCCGCGCTCGCCCGGCGCATCCGGGCCTTCAACCCGTTTCCGGGCGCGGCCACCGCGCTGGCCGGTGACGCGGTCAAGGTGTGGATGGCACATGCCGAAGCGAGCGGCCATGCCAGCGATGCGGTGCCCGGCCTGGTGCTGGCCGCCGCAGCCGACGGCATCCGAGTGCAGACCGGCGACGGCGTGCTGGTGCTGACCGAGCTGCAGCGCGCGGGCGGCAAGCGCCTGCCGGCGGGCGACTTCCTGCGCGGCTTCCCGCTGGCAGCGGGACAGGTGTTCGACACTTCGCCCGCGCACAAGGCCGCGCCTTGATGTTCTTCCTCGCCGAACACCGGCGCCACCCGCAGTTCTGGGAAGGCGTGCGCGACCAGACCAGCGTGGCCATGGGCATCGCGGCCTGGGGCCTCATGACGGGCGTGGCCATGGTCAAGTCCGGCCTGTCGGTGGCCGAGGCCTTGCTGATGACATTCATCGTCTTCGCCGGCAGCGCCCAGCTGGCGGCCATTCCCATGATGGCCGCGGGTGCCCCGCTGTGGGTGATCCTGGCGGCGGCCTTTTGCGTCAACCTGCGCTTCGTGGTGTTCTCGGCCCACCTGCGTCCCTACTTCATGCACCTGCCGCGCTGGAAGCGCCTGGCCAGCGGCTACGTCACCGGCGACCTGAGCTATGTCTTCTTCGCCCGGCGCTACCCGCACCCCGGCACCACGCCAGAGGCCATCGCCGAGCAGCAGGCCTACCTCATGGGCAATTGCGGCGTGAATTACGTGGCCTGGATGGTGGCCAGCGTGGTCGGCATCGTGCTGGCCA
Organism: Hydrogenophaga sp.; assembly: GCA_018335615.1. Taxonomy (GTDB): domain Bacteria; phylum Pseudomonadota; class Gammaproteobacteria; order Burkholderiales; family Burkholderiaceae_C; genus Hydrogenophaga. Next base: position 11,255 of record JAGXRS010000353.1, read on the forward strand.
ACGCCATTCCCACCGAATGGGGCCTGGGCTTTGCCGGCATCCTGGCGCTGCTGGGCGTGCTCAGCTCGCTCGCCACCTCACCCCTGCGCATGGTGTCGGCCGGCGTGGCCGGGGCGGCCGCGGTGGTGGCCTGGGCCTTGCCGCTGAAGCTCAACATCCTGGTGGCCATTGCCAGCGCGGTGGCGATCTGTCTGGTGCTGGAAAAAATGACGCCGCCCCAGCCGCCCACGGGAGCGCGCCATGTTTGATGTCGACCCCTGGACGCTGCTCACCATCGTGGCACTGGGCGTGGTCACGGTCGTCACGCGCGGCTTTTTTTTCATCTCCAACCGTCCCTGGACCTTGCCGCGCTGGGCACAGCGTGGCCTGCAATACGCGCCGATTGCCGCCCTGTCGGCGGTGGTGGTGCCCGAGATCGTGATGGCGCAGGGCGCGCTGATCACCACCTGGCAGGACGCCCGCCTGTTTGCGGCCGCCGCGGGCTCGGCCTGGTTCTACTGGCGCCGCGGCGTGCTGGGCACCATCGTCGCCGGCATGCTGGTGTACCTGCCGCTGAGGATCGGCCTGGGCTGGTAGCGCACGGTGTGCCCGCGTGCGGGTGGCGTGCGATGGGCGGTGGGAAACGGGTGGTCAGGCCTGCGCCACCGGTGCGGTATGCAGTTGCCTGGCGCACTGTTCCTACAATGCCGGGGTTTGTTCTTCGCCCCTTTCATTGACTCCGCCAAAGCCCACCACCATGCAATTCATCCGCTTCTCCGACCTGTGCACCAGCGGCCAGGCCTCTGGCAAACGCGTCTTCATCCGTGCCGATCTCAACGTGCCGCAGGACGACGCGGGCCACATCACCGAAGACACGCGCATCCGCGCCAGCATCCCGGCCATCCAGATGGCGCTGGACGCCGGT
>JAGXRS010000354.1 GCA_018335615.1 Hydrogenophaga sp.
CCAGCGGCTCGGTGGCGTCCAGCCGCAGCACGCCGGGTTCCTGCGCCGGGCTCTCCAGCGTGGCGAACTGGCTGGCCACCAGGCTCACCGGGAACAGGTGCGCCGGGCGTGAACCCACCCGCTCGCGGGCCTGCTCTTCGGTGAGATCGAGAAAGGCGAAGCGCAGGCCCGGCACGGCGGCGCGCAAGCGGTCACGGTAGCGCTGTCTCAAGGCCGAGCAGGTCAGCACCACGCCCCCGGTGTGCGCCTGCAACTCGCTGGCCAGCGTGTCGAGCCAGGCCTCGCGGTCGCTGTCCTCCAGGGGGGTACCGCTGCGCATCTTGTTGATATTCATGGGGGGATGGAAATCATCACCCTCCAGCAGCGGCACACCCAGCGCCGCGGCGCAATGCTGCCCGAGGCTGGACTTGCCGCAGCCAGCCACGCCCATCACGACGAGAAAGGGTGCATCGGACGAAGAAAACATTTGGTAGCGCTATCCCAACTCGATCAAAAAATCAGGCGTGGCAACGAGGGTCAATCAAGGTGCGGGCTGCCAGCCTGTCGGGTTCTCGAGCGTTGCGAAACGACTCGGACAGCGCTATCCTACGCACATCGCCCCACCTCTCCATCAGGGAAAACCCTTGACCGCTTCCGAACGCAAACGCCGCCCCAGCGGCCGCACCACCCTCAGCGACGTGGCCCGCTCCGCCGAGGTGAGCCCCATCACCGCCTCGCGTGCGCTGCGCGGCGAACGCGGCGTGGCGGCCGAGCTGGTGGAGCGGGTGAAGCGCGCCGCCGCCGAGCTGGGCTATGTGCCGGACCCGGCCGCCCGCGCGCTGGCCTCGCAGCGCAGCACGCAGGTGCCCGTGCTGGTGCCGCTGCTGTCGAACGCCCTGTTCGTCGATGTGCTGGAAGCCATTCACGCCACCCTGCTGCCGCACGGCTACCAGACCCTGATCGGGGTGACGCATTACGAGCCACAGGAAGAAGAGCAGCTGCTGCGCAGCTACCTGGCCCACCGCCCGGCCGGCCTGCTGCTCACCGGCTTCGACCGCACGGAAGCAGCCCGCCAGCTCATCGCCGGCAGCGGGGTGCCCTGCGTGCACCTGATGGAACTCACGCCCGCGCCCGGCGTGTACTGCGTCGGCTTCTCGCAGCAGGACGCGGGCCACGCCATCACCGCGCACCTGCTGCAGCGCGGTCGCCAGCGCATTGCCTTCGTGGCGGCCCAGCTCGACCCGCGCACGATGCAGCGCGCCGAGGGCTACCGCCGTTGCCTGCGCCAGCACGGCGTGTACGACCCGCGGCTGGAGTTGCTGAGCCCGCAGCCCTCGTCGATGCGGCTCGGTGGTGAGCTGCTGGAAGAGCTGCTGCGCACCCGCCCCGAGATCGACGCCGTGTTCTTCTGCAACGACGACCTGGCCCAGGGCGGGCTGCTGGCTGCCCTGCGCCTGCAGATCGCGGTGCCTGATCGCCTGGCCATGGCCGGCTTCAACGACCTGGCGGGCAGCGACCTCATGGTGCCGCCGCTGACCACCGTTCGCACGCCGCGTCGCGCCATGGGCGAGGCCAGCGCGCAGATGCTGCTGAGCCTGATGCGCGGGGAAACGCCAGCCGTGCACTCGCTGAACCTGGGCTTCGAGCTGATGGCGCGCGGCAGCAGCTGAAGCGATGCCACGGGCATGACATGGATCAGACAAGCGCCCGATCGGGCTTCCGTTTTGCGCGGGCCTGCGTAGACTGGAGCGTGACGCTGCAGCACCGTCGGCGTCATCTGTTCAGCCTTCCCGTGCAAAGGAGACACCCATGACGCGCATGATGCAAGCCGCCGTTTTCATCGAGCCCGGCCGGATCGAACTGACCGACAAGCCCATCCCCGACGTGGGGCCGAACGATGCGCTCATCCGCATCACCACCACCACCATCTGCGGCACGGACGTGCACATCCTCAAGGGCGAATACCCCGTGGCCCGCGGCCTGACCGTGGGGCACGAACCCGTGGGCGTGATCGAGAAGCTGGGCAGTGCGGTGCAGGGTTACACCGAAGGACAGCGCGTGATCGCAGGCGCCATCTGCCCCAACTTCAATTCGTACGCGGCGCAGGACGGCGTGGCTTCGCAGGACGGCAGCTACCTGGTGGCGGCCGGCATGTGCGGCTGCCACGGGTACAAGGCCACCGCCGGCTGGCGCTTTGGCAACCTCATTGACGGCACGCAGGCCGAATACGTGCTGGTGCCCGACGCGCAGGCCAACCTCGCGCCCATTCCCGACGGCCTGTCAGACGAAGAGGTGCTGATGTGCCCGGACATCATGTCGACCGGTTTTGCGGGCGCCGAAAACGCCAACATCAAGATCGGCGACACGGTGGCGGTGTTCGCGCAAGGTCCCATCGGGCTGTGCGCCACCGCCGGGGCCAAGCTGCGCGGCGCCAGCACCATCATCGCGGTGGATGGCAACGACCACCGGCTGGAGATGGCGCGCCGCCTGGGCGCCGACGTGGTGCTCAATTACAACCGCTGCGACGTGGTGGACGAGATCATGAAGCTCACCGGCGGCCGCGGGGTGGACGCCTCCATTGAGGCGCTGGGCCTGCAACTCACCTTCGAGCAGGCGCTGCGCGTCATCAAGCCCGGCGGCACCCTGTCCAGCCTGGGCGTGTACTCCTCCGACCTGACGATTCCGCTGGGCGCCTTCGCCGCCGGCCTGGGCGACCACAAGATCAACACCGCGCTGTGCCCCGGCGGCAAGGAGCGCATGCGTCGGCTCATGAACGTGCTGGCCTCGGGCCGGCTGGACTTGAAGCCGCTGGTGACGCACCACTACAAACTGGGTGACATCGTGGCCGCCTACGACCTGTTCTCGAACCAGCGCGACGGGGTGCTGAAAGTCGCCATCAAACCCGGTTGATCGCGCGCTGGGGAGACTCGGACGGGCCGCTGGCGGCCCCCCCGAGCCAGCCACACCCGGTTACAAGCCATCCGGCGGGCCGGGTACCCGCTTCACACGTGGCCGGGATAATCCCGCCCATGCCTTTGCCTGCCCTGCCCGCCCTGCGCCCCGCGCTTCTCGTCATTGCCGTGTCGGCAGCCGCCGCCACGGCCACGCTGCCCAGCGTCGCCGCCACCTTCGAACTGCCCCCGATCGACCGCATCGTCAACTACCAGCCCAAGCTGCCTTTGCAGGTATTCACGGCCGATGGCGTCGAGATCGCGCAGTTTGGCACGGAAAGACGCGAATTCGTTCCGCTCTCGCGCACCCCCAAGCGCTTGCAGGACGCGGTCTTGTCGGTCGAGGACGCCCGTTTCCACGAGCATTCGGGCGTCGACCCGGTGGGCATGGCGCGCGCTGCGGTGGCCATGCTCACGGGTGGCCGCAAGCAAGGGGCTTCCACCATCACGCAGCAGCTGGTGCGCACCATGCTGCTCACCCGGGAATTCACCGCCGAGCGCAAGGCCAAGGAAATCCTGCTGGCACTGAGGGTGGAACAGGCCCTGTCCAAGGAACGCATTCTGGAGGTCTACCTCAACGAAATTTTCCTGGGCCAGCGGGCGTATGGTTTTGCCGCCGCGGCACAGACCTACTTCGGCAAGCGGCTGGACCAGCTGTCGCTGGCCGAAACCGCCATGCTCGCCGGACTGCCACAGAACCCCTATTACGCCAACCCAGTGGCCAACTTTGACCGCGCGGTTCAGCGCCAGCGCGTGGTGCTGGAGCGCATGCGTGCCACCGGTGCCATCACCGAGCAGCAGCTCGCCGCGGCCAAAGCAGAAAAGCTGCAGTTGCGCCCGCCCGGGCAGCGCAGCGTGCACGCAGCCCATGTGGCCGAGATGGCGCGCCGCGCCGTGGTGGAGCGATTCGGCACCGAGGCCTATTCCACCGGCCTGCGCGTGACCACCTCCTTGCGCGCCGCCGAGCAGCGCGCGGCACACGAGGCGGTACAGCGGGGCGTGATGGCCTTTGACCGGCGCGGCACCTGGCGCGGTCCGGAGGACTTCGAAGCCTTGCCCGAGGGCAGCGGAGCCGAACTGGAACGCGCGGCGGCGCAGGCCCTGAAGGACCACCGCGACGACGAAACCCTGCGTGTGGGTATCGTGCTGGCCGCCAGCGCCCAGTCCCTTCAGGTGCAACTGGCCTCCGGCGAACGGGTGAATGTGGAGGGCGAGGGCCTGCGGTGGGCGCAGCGCGGCCTGGACCCGAAGGCCAAGGCGCCGTTGAAACTGCAGCGCGGTTCGGTGGTGCGGGTGATGGCCCCGCCGGCCGGCGCCAAGGGCAAGGGCTGGGCCATCGCCCAGTGGCCCGAGGCGGAGGCCGCGCTCGTGGCCATGGACAGCCAGACGGGCCGCGTGCGCGCGCTGGTGGGCGGGTTCGATTTCACCCGGCAACCCTTCAACCACGTCACGCAGAGCTGGCGCCAGCCGGGCTCGGCCTTCAAGCCATTCGCGTACTCCGCGGCACTGGAAGACCGGATGATGCCCGCCACCCTGGTGGACGACCTGCCCTTCACCGCCGCCAACGGCTGGAGCCCTGGCAACAGCAGCGGCGCTGGCAGCGGGCCGATCACGGTGCGCGAGGCCATGACACGATCGAGCAACCTGGTGAGCGTGCGCGTGCTGCAGCAGGTGGGCACGCAGCGCACCCGCGACTGGGCCACGCGTTTCGGCATCGATGCCCAGCGCCAGCCCGACAACCTCACACTGGCACTGGGCACCGGGCTGGTGACGCCGATGCAAATGGCGCGCGGCTATGCGACGCTGGCCAACGGCGGCTGGCGCGTGAACCCGGTGGTGGTCGAGAAGATCACCGACGCCCAGGGCAAGGTGCTGTTCGAAGCTCCGCCGCCCGAGCCCCTGACGGAGGCCAACCGCGCCATCCCCGAACGCAACGCCTTCGTCATGAACAGCTTGCTCAACGACGTCACGCGCAGCGGCACCGCCGCGCGCGCGCAGGCACAGCTCAAGCGCACCGACCTGTACGGCAAGACCGGCACCACGAACGACGTGGTGGATGCCTGGTTCGTCGGCTACCACCCCAGCCTGGCCACCGCGGTCTGGATGGGCCATGGCACGCCGCGCAGCCTGGGCGACCGCGAATCGGGCGGGCGAGTGGCGCTGCCGATCTGGATCGACTTCATGGGTGCGGCGCTCAAGGGCGTGCCGGTGGCCGCGCCGCCCGAGCCGCCGAGCGGGCTGGTGCACCACAACGGCGACTGGCTCTACAGCGAGTGGCTCCAGGGTGGCTGGGTGGCCAGCGTATCGGATGCCGAGGGGGTTCGCATGGCCGCACCGCCACTGCCCCCCGCCGCCCCGCTGGAAGACGAACCCATCCGCCCGCGCAACCTGCTCGAACTGCTGCAGGGCATCGGCCTGCGCTGAGCCGGCACCACCGCTTCAGGCCCCTTTCGGCCGAGACCGTCGGATTGCAGCCGTTCAGGCAGCGCCCGGCATGGGGCGCAGGGCGTCGTCCTGTGGCGCCCTCCAGTCGCACGGCGCGCTCCATCAACGCGACCGTGCGCCATCGAACAAACACACACCGCGTTCGTCCCTAGGCTGGCAACTGTGTGGCGCCGCCCCTGCGCGCCGCACCGCCTCAGGAGCCCAGCCATGCCCTATGCCCGCAACGAAGACCTGCCGGACAACGTGACGCGGGTGCTGCCCGCGCACGCGCAGGACATCTACCGCGCGGCGTTCAACGAGGCCTGGGACCGCTACGCACGCCCGCAAGACCGCGAGGGTGACGCCAGCCGCGAGGAGACCGCTCACAAGGTGGCCTGGTCAGCGGTGAAGCAGAAGTACGAGAAACCTGCCGACCAAAAGACCGGCACCGATGCCGGCCAGTGGATCCCCAAAACCTGACGGGTGCCCACACCCGCACGCACCGAATCTGCACCCGCCCCGCGGGACCCGCATCCACCCCCAGGAGAGAAGCCATGAACGTATCCCACCCGCATGCCCCACCGGGCGCCCGCCTGCTACCGGCCCTCACCGTGCTCACCGCCGCGCTGGGCCTCGCCGCCTGCGGCGGCAGTTCCGACGACCCGGCGCCCCCGCCCGAGCCACCTGTGGCCTCGGCTTGCGAGGTGAATACCGGCAACGGCGGCATCGCCGTCGGCTCGGGCGTGCCGGGCGATCCCGCCCTGCCCGAACCGGCCTCGGACTACCGCAGCGGCCTGCAGCCGGTCAACGCCCGCACGCTCATGGTCGTCACGGCCAACCCGCTGGCCACCAAAGCCGGCTGCGACGTGCTCGTGGCCGGCGGCAGCGCGGCCGATGCGGCGGTGGCGGTGCAGATGGTGCTGGGTCTGGTGGAGCCGCAATCGTCCGGCATCGGCGGTGGCGCCTTTGCGGTGCACTACAACGCAGCCGACGGCACGGTGCAGACCTACGACGGGCGCGAAACCGCGCCCGCCGGGGCGACCGAAGACTACCTGCGCTGGATCAGCAGTACCGAACAGACGGCCCCCCTGCCCAGCGCGCGCACCAGCGGCCGCTCGATCGGCACACCGGGCACGGTGCGCATGCTGGAACTCTTGCATGCTGACCATGGCAAACAGGCCTGGGCCGGCCTGTTCGAGCCCGGCATCCACCATGCCACGGAAGGTTTCGCCATCAGCGGCCGAATGGCCAACGCCATTGCAGGCGCTCGCAACAACCTGTTGCGCGATCCGGACGCTGTGGCTTACTTCCTCACCCCCGCGCTTGAACCCCGGCCACTGGGCGAACGCATCCAGAATCCGGATTACGCCGAAACACTGCGCAGCATCGCCAGCGGTGGCTCGACCGCGTTCTACACCGGCCCGATCGCGGCCGACATCGTGGCGGAAATCAACCGCACCGAGGGCGGCCCGGCGGCTCCTGATCCCCTCACACCCGGCGCCACCACACTGGACGATCTGGCAGGCTACCAGGCCGTGCGGCGCGACCCGGTGTGCATCAACTACCGCATGCACAAAGTCTGCGGCATGGGTCCACCATCGTCCGGCGGCATCGCCGTCGCACAGGCGCTGGGCATTCTGGAAAACTTCGACATGAGCGCGCACGGGCCCACCAGCCTGGACGCCAACGGCGGAAAACCCAGCGTCATGGGCGTGCACCTGGTGAGCGAAGCCGAGCGCCTGGCCTATGCGGACCGCAACCGCTATGTGGCGGACACGGACTTTGTGTCGCTGCCCGGCACGGGTGGCGTGTCGTCCATGCTCAGCAAGGCCTACCTGAGCGAGCGCGCCAGCCTCATCAGCATGACCACCAGCATGGGGACCGCCCAGCCCGGCACCTTCAGCGGCGCGCTACCGATGGGCAGCAGCACAACGGAAGGCCGGGGCACATCGCATGTGTCCATCGTGGACGCGCAGGGCAACGCGGTGGCCCTCACCACCACCATTGAAGGCGGCATGGGTTCTTACCGGTTTGTGCGCGGCTTCCTGCTGAACAACGAGCTGACCGACTTCAGCACGGCGCCAGCGGACGCGACCGGACCCATTGCCAACCGGGTGGAAGGGGGCAAGCGCCCGCGCAGCTCGATGGCGCCCACGGTGGTGATGCGGCTGAACAACGACGGAACCACAGGGCCACTCGCCCTGGTGACCGGTTCGCCGGGCGGCGCGGCCATCATCCAGTACGTGGTGAAAACGCTGGTGGCGGCGCTGGACTGGGGCCTGGATGCACAACAGGCCACCTCCATGGTGAACTTCGGTTCGTCCAATTCACCCACCACCACCGTGGGTGGCGAACACCCGGCCATCAGCGACGCGACCGATCCCCTGGTCACGGGCTTGCAGGCCCTCGGCCACACCGTGTCCGTCAGCGGCCAGGGCAGCGGCGTGTCGACCATCCGGCGCCTGCCCGAGAACGCCAGCTACCGTTGGCAAGGCGGCGCCGATCCCCGGCGCGAAGGCTTGGTGCTCGGCGACTGAAGGTCCCCGCCCCTCGTGAAAAACGCCTCCGTGGGTTGATTCCACGGGGGCGTTTTTCTGGGTCACCCGAAGGCCCGGCCCGCGCGCTGTCGTGCGATCAGACCGCGACGTAAAGCACGTACAGGCGGCTCTCTTCCAGTTCGATGCGGGCGGACAGGGCCTGCCCCATCACGGTCAGCTCGGTTTCGAACTGGCCCACGGTCTGGGCGGTGGGCGGTTGCGATATCCAGGTGTGGATGAAATCGGCCACCACCTTGGCAATGCCGTTCATGTCCTGGCGCAGCGAGCGCACATAGCCGAGTTCTTCCGGGCGATTGGCCAGGATGCGTTCAAGGTACACATAGAAGTTGAGGTTCTCGACCAGGATGTGGTTCTGGAAGCCGCGCCGGAAGGCCATCAGATCTTCGGCAATGTGCGCCGTATGCCCCATCTGCGCCGCCGCGCTCAGGCGGGCGTAAATGTCCAGCAGATCCTGGTGATCGGCCTTGAGCTTGTCCACCAGCTCGGGCCGGTAGGGCATGGAAGAGGCCCCCACCACAGGGGCCGCGGCCGCACGGCGCTTGGACACCGTACTGGGCAGGCTCGGCGCCGCAGCCCTTCCCTCCTTGGGAGGCACCTGGGTGGACCCCCTGTTGCTCTGGAAGAACTTGGAAAAAAAGGACACCACGTACTCCCTTGGAAAACAGAATTCAGTCGATGTATGTAATTTGTAGTCACTATATACACACTACTGGCTGATCCAAGGCTCAAA
>JAGXRS010000355.1 GCA_018335615.1 Hydrogenophaga sp.
CTGGTGACCAACGCCGGCTCCAACAGCAAGTTCCTGGGCGTGCTCGACTTCGACGTGCGCGGTGGCAAGGTGCAGGATTTCCGCTACAAGCTGCTGCCGGTGTTCGCCAACCTGCTGCCGGCCGACCAGGAGATGCAGGCCCACATCGACAAGGTGCGCGCACCCTACAAGGCCAAGCTGGAAGAAAAGCTGGCCGTCACCGAAGACCTGCTCTACCGCCGCGGCAACTTCAACGGCTCGTGGGACCAGGTGATCTGCGACGCGCTGATCGAGGTCAAGGGTGCCGACATGTCCTTCTCACCCGGTGTGCGCTGGGGCACGTCGTTGCTGCCGGGTGACGTCATCACCTACGAGCGCATGATGGACCAGATGGCGCTGACCTACCCGGCCACCACGCTCAACGAATTCACGGGCGCCGAGATCAAGACCATCCTGGAAGACATTGGCGACAACATCTTCAACCCCGACCCGTACTACCAGCAGGGCGGCGACATGGTGCGTGTGGGCGGTCTGCAATACAGCGTGACCCCGAACGCACCCATGGGCCAGCGCATCAACAACATGGTGCTCAAGGGCAAGCCGGTGGACGCCGACAAGAAGTACAAGGTGGCCGGCTGGGCCTCGGTGCAGGAAGGCGTGCAGGGCGAGCCGATCTGGGACGTGGTCTCGGGCTACCTGCGCGACAAGAAGGTCATCAAGGGTGTGAAGATCAACACCCCCGAGATCGTCGGCATGAAGGGCAACCCAGGCATCGCCGGCTGAGCCTCTTTCTGAGGTGGGAGGGAACCCGGCGCTGAGCGCGCGGGTTCTTTTTTTGCCCGCATGGTGGGTATCATGCGACTCCCCGGCGCAGCCCATCGGTCGCGCTGGCCCTGCACCCTCACGCATCCCGCCATCCCATGAGCAAGGCCTTCACCCGCGAAACCGATCAGGACGAAGACGACGAGCTGCCGCCTGCGCCGCCGGTGTCCAGCGGCAAAAACTACATCACCCGCGCCGGTTACGACCGCCAGCGGGCCGAGCTGTTCAGCCTCATCGACGAAGAGCGGCCGAAGATGGTCGAGATCGTGCACTGGGCCGCGAGCAACGGCGACCGGTCTGAGAACGGCGATTACCTCTATGGCAAGAAGCGCCTGCGCGAGATTGACCGGCGCATCCGCTTCCTCACCCAGCGGCTGGAAATTGCCGAGGTGGTCGATGCATCGCTGCACCACGGCGGCGACCAGGTGTTTTTTGGCTGCACCGTCACGTACGCCGATGACGCGGGGATGGACACCACCGTGACCATCCTGGGCGTGGACGAGGCCGACAGTGCCCGTGGCGAGATCAGCTGGGTATCGCCGGTGGCCCGCGCGCTGCTCAAGGCCCGCGTGGGCGAGGTGGTGCGGCTGGTGGTGCCCGGAGGCGTGCAGGAGCTGGAGGTCGTGGCCGTGGCCTATCCGGTGCCGGAACAGCCGCCCGCCTGAACGGCACCCGTCGCGCGCCGGCGGTTCAGAGCGCTCAAGGCTTGGACGGCTTGTATCGCTGCGCCTTGATCACCGAGGGCGTGCGCTTGAGACTGCGCAGCACATCGGCCAGGTGCACCCGGTCGCGCACCGCGATGGTGAAGCGGATGTCGGTGGCGGTCTGGGCGGGCTCATCGCCCATGTCCACGTGGGTGATGTCGGCCTCGGCCGCGGCAATGGCCGAGGCCACGCGGGCCAATACGCCTTTGCCGTTCGTCACCGTGATCAGCACCACCGACTCGAACGGCCGCACCGTCTCATCGGCCCATTCCACCTCCAGAAAACGCTCACCGTCTCGCGCCAACAGGCGCTTGCCGACGGCGCAATCCTCTGCGTGCACCACCAGGCCTTCGCCCCGGCCAAGGTAGCCCACGATGCGATCGCCGGGTATCGGCTTGCAGCAGGGGCCGTACTGCACCGAGAGTCCTTCGCTGCCGTCCAGTGTGACCACGCCTTGGGACACCGATTCATCGTGTCCGGCCGCATAGCGCTCGGTGCTGATGAGCAGTGCGTCGGGCTTCAGACCCGTCTCGGACAGCAGCACCGCCAGCTTTTTGCCGACCATGCTGGCGATGCGTTTGCCCATGCCGATGTCGGCCAGCAGGTCGTCGCGGCTCTTGTTGCCGCTGAAGCGCAGCAGCTTCTCCCAGGTCGCCTTGTGTTCGCCGTCTTCGGCGGGCAGACTGGCAATGCCTTCCGACCGCAGGGCCTGGCTGAGCATGCGCTCGCCAAGTTCGTTGGATTTCTCCTGGGCCACCGTTTTGAGGTGGTGCCGAATCTTGGAGCGGGCGCGGCCGGTCTTCACGAACGACAGCCAGGCCGGGTTTGGCTCGGCCTTTTCATCGGTGACGATTTCCACCACGTCGCCGTTGTTGAGCTCGGTGCGCAGCGGGCGCTGTTCCCCATTGATGCGGGCCGCCACCGCCCGGTTGCCCACGCCGCTGTGGATGGCGTAGGCGAAGTCCATCACGGTGGCGCCACGGGGCAGGGCGAGGATCTTGCTCTTGGGCGTGAACACATAGACCGCGTCCGGGAAGAGGTCGATCTTGATGTGGTCCCAGAACTCGGACGCGTCGTGCGTTTCCTGCTGGATGTCCAGCAGCGACTGCAGCCACTGCGTGCCCAGGCGCTGAGATGTGTCGCTGCTGGGCTCGCTGGCCTTGTAGAGCCAGTGCGCCGCCACGCCCGACTCGGCCACCACGTCCATGGCGTGCGTGCGCAGCTGGAATTCAATGTTGGTGCCGAAGGGTCCGATCAGCGTCGAGTGCAGGGACTGGTAGCCGTTGACCTTCGGTATCGCCACGTAGTCGCGGAATTTGCCGGGTGCCGGCTTGTAGAGCTGGTGCAGGATGCCCAGGCCCGTGTAGCAATCGGTCAGTTCCGGCACGACGATGCGAAAGCCGTAGATGTCCGTCACCTGCGAGAACGACAGGTGCTTCAGGTCCATCTTGCGGTAGACGGAATAGAGCGTTTTCTCGCGACCCATGATGCGCACCGGCATGCCGTGGCGCGCGAACTCCGCCTCCACCTCGTTCTGCACGCGGTTCATCAGGTCGCGGCGGCGCGTGCGGGATTTGTTCAGCGCCTTGGACAGCACCTCGTAGCGCCACGGGTGCAGGAAGCGAAAGGCGAGGTCCTGCAATTCCCGGTAGGTGAAGTTCAGGCCCAGCCGGTGGGCGATGGGGGCGTAGATTTCCAGCGTTTCGCTGCTGATGCGCTGCCACTTGCTGCGCGGCATGTCCCCCATGGTGCGCATGTTGTGCGTGCGGTCGGCGAGCTTGATCAGGATCACCCGCACGTCTTTGGCCATGGCCAGCAGCATCTTGCGGAACGATTCCGCCTGGTTCTGTTCACGCGTATCGAAGGCCAGTTTCTCCAGCTTGGTCAGGCCGTCCACCAGTTCGGCCACGGGGGCGCCGAACCGCTCGGCCAGTTCCTGCTTGGTGACGCCGCAGTCCTCAATGGCGTCGTGCATGAGGGCGGCCATCAGCGCCTGCGCGTCCAGCTTCCATTCGGTGCACTGGGCGGCCACCGCAATCGGGTGCGTGATGTAGGGAGAGCCGTTCTTGCGCAACTGGCCCAGGTGCGCTTCATCTGCAAAGCGGTAGGCCTGGCGTACCTGGTCCACTTCGGCCGGGCTGAGGTAATCCAGCTTGCCGACCAGTGCGGCAAAGCTGGCCGCAGCGGCGCAGTCAGCGGGGTGGGCCTGTGGTGCCGGGCTCGGGTGGGTGCCAGAATCGGGCGCGGTGATCATCCCTGTACTTTAGCGCGAGATGGCGGCAGAAGTTGCCGCAGCCGCGATGAGCGGATCGCAAAGACGGGTTGCGGATGCCATCCGGCGAAAAAAAACACCGCAGCGCGGTGTTTCGTGAGAGGCCAAGGCCCTGTCAGAGCGGCACCTTCTTGAGCATTTCGAGACCGATCTTGCCGTCGGCGATCTCGCGCAAGGCGGTCACGCCCGGCTTGTTCTTGCTCTCGATCTTGGGCGCATGGCCCTGACTGAGCATGCGGGCGCGGTAGGTGGCGGCGAGCACCAACTGAAAGCGGTTGGGGATCTTTTCCAGACAATCTTCAACGGTGATGCGTGCCATGTGCGGGCTCCAGTATGTGCGGGGGGTTCAGTGGATGTTGAGCGCGCTGAAGGTATCGCGGCGGGCGATACGCTGGGCGGCAAACTTGAGCCGCTGGGCATGAACGATGGCCTTGAGGTCAAACAAGGCCCGCTCGAACAACTCATTGATTATAACGAAGTCGAATTCCCGGGCATGGCTCATCTCGGTGGCGGCGTTCTGCAGGCGCAGTTCGATCACCTCGGCGCTGTCCTCGGCCCGGCGCTCCAGCCGTGAGCGCAGTTCTTCCCAGCTCGGCGGCAAGATGAAGATGAGCACCGCGTTGGGGAAGATGCGCTTGACCTGGATGGCGCCCTGGAAGTCGATCTCCAGCACCACATCGGCCCCCTGTGCCATGCGCTGCTCGATGGCCTGCTTGGACGTGCCGTAGCGGTTGCCGTGCACCATGGCCCACTCCAGGAAGCCCCCCTGGATCACCATCTGGTCAAAGGTATCTTTGGAGACGAAGAAATACTCGCGACCGTGCAACTCCTGTCCCCGTGGGGCGCGGGTGGTGTGCGAGACGGAGGGCACGACACGCGAGTCGAGTTCCATCAGCGCCTTGACCAGGCTGGATTTGCCGGCCCCGCTGGGAGCGGCGACGACGAACAGGTTTCCGGGGTATTCCATGGGCTAGCTTGTAAGAAAAGAGGGGATCCTGCGCTGGTCCGCTGCGGGTCGGTGCGGTCCCGAAGGGAGCGCAAACCGTGCAGCGACGCAGCCGTGGGGCGTCAGGTTCATTCGATGTTCTGGACCTGTTCGCGCATTTGCTCGATGAGCACCTTCATGTCCACCGAAATATTCGTGAGTTCGAGGTTGGACGATTTGGAGCCCATGGTGTTGGCTTCACGGTGCAGCTCCTGGATCAGGAAGTCCAGGCGCTTGCCGATCTCGGCGCCTTTTTTCAGCAGGCGTTCGATCTCGTTCAGGTGCGAGTCCAGTCTCGTCAGCTCCTCGGCCACGTCGATCCGGATGGCAAAGGCCGTGGCCTCGGTGAGGGCGCGGTCGCGGGCCATGTCGCTGGTGACGGCATTGCCCAGGGAGCCCGTCGCACCGCCGAGAGCATCGTTCCAGCGGTCGATGAAGCGCTGGCGCTGCTGGGCCACCAGCTGCGGAATCAGCGGTTGGGCTTGCCTGGCGTGCTGGCGCAGCTGCGTGAGGCGGTCCAGCAGCATGTCGGCCAGACGGCCGCCTTCGCGTTCGCGCGCGGCCAGGAGGCTGGTGAGTGCCGAGCGCGCCAGTTCCACCAGCGTCTCGTGGAGCTCGCCGGGGTTCCCCGCCTGGCGCGACGTGAGCTGCAGCACCTCGGCCACCGACAGCGGCGCCGCGCCGGGCAGCCAGGCGCGCACATTGTCCTGCAGGCCCACCAGCTTCTGCAGCTCGGCGGTGCTGGGGGCGCGCGCTCCGGTGTCGGCGCGGCCTTCGATCCAGGCGCGCACTTCGACCTTCCCGCGTTTGAGCGTGGCGGTGAGCAGTTCGCGCAGCGCTGGCTCGGAGCCGCGCAGATCGTCGGGCAGCTTGAATGTCAGGTCGAGGAATCGGCTGTTCACCGAGCGAATTTCCACGCCCAGACCCGATTTCGGCTCGCTGGCGTTCGCCGCGGCAGGCCCGCCGCTCTGGGCTGTGGCGTAGCCGGTCATGCTGTAAACTGCCATTGAACTGTGTCCGATCAGGTTGAGTGGACCAAAACGAGGCGTTCCGGAACCAGTCCGAATTATGTCAAAGGTCAAACCCGCCCCGCTGCCGCCCGATACCATGGTTGGTGGGTACCGCATCGTCCGCAAGCTGGCGGCGGGCGGTTTCGGTGTGGTGTACCTGGCGGTGGACGCCGAAGGTCAGCAGGTCGCGGTCAAGGAATACCTGCCCTCGTCACTGGCCACGCGAGGCCCGGGCGAATTGCTGCCGCAGGTGCAGCCCGAAAAACTCTCTCTGTACCGCCTCGGCCTGAAGAGCTTCTTCGAGGAAGGCCGTGCCCTGGCGCAGATTTCCCACGCCTCCGTGGTGAGCGTGCTCAACTTCTTCCGCGAGAACGAGACCGTGTACATGGTCATGAACTACCTGGAGGGTGCGTCCCTGCAGGAATTCATCATCACCGCGCGCGAGTTGAAGAAGCAGAAGGTGTTTCGCGAGTCGACCATCCGCTCGCTGTACGACGAGGTCCTGCGCGGGCTGCGCATCGTGCACCAGCACAAGATGCTGCACCTGGACATCAAGCCAGCCAACATCTTCGTGACCGACGACAACCGCGCCGTGCTGATCGACTTCGGCGCCGCCCGCGAGGTGCTGAGCAAAGAGGGCAACTTCATCCGGCCCATGTACACGCCCGGCTTTGCCGCACCCGAGATGTACCGGCGCGACTCGTCCATGGGGCCGTGGACCGACATCTACGCCATCGGCGCGTGCATTTACGCCAGCATGCAGGGCTATCCACCCAACGACGCACCGCAGCGGCTGGAGAAGGACCGCCTGTCGCTCGCACTCTCCCGGCTGCGCGGTGTCTATTCGGACAACCTCATCGAGGTGGTCGAATGGTGCATGTCACTGGATCCCCTGTCCCGCCCGCAGTCGGTGTTCGCATTGCAAAAGGAGCTGAGCCGTGAAACCGAGCGCAGCTACACCAAGCTCACGGTGGCGGAAAAAATGCGGCTGCAGTTCGACAACATCGTGTCAGACAACAAGAAGTCGTTGCGCCGGCCCAGCAACGTCGGCACCAAATTTCGATGAAGTTTTCGGTCTACCAGATCAGCCGCCAGGGCGGTCGAGAGCGCAACGAAGACCGCATGGGCTACGCCTTCACGCGCGAGTCCGGCTTGTTCGTGCTGGCCGACGGCATGGGGGGACACCCAGAAGGTGCGATGGCTGCGCAACTGGCCCTGCAGACTTTTTCGGCCTACTTTCAGAAGGCGGCCAACCCGACGGTGCGGGGCGTGCCGGAATTTCTGTCCGGCGCCTTGCTGGCGGCGCACCACCAGATCATCCGCTACGCCGCCGAAAAAGGCATGCTCGACACGCCGCGCACCACGCTGGTGGCTGCGGTGATGGAGCGCGGCCACATGCACTGGGTGCACTGCGGCGATTCGCGGCTGTACATCGTGCGCGACGGCGAATTGCTCACCCGGACCCGCGACCATTCCTACATGGAGCAGCAGGCCCACCTGGGCCGCGCCACCCAGCACATCAACCGCAACATCCTCTTCACCTGCCTGGGCTCGCCAGCCAAGCCTGTTTTCGACATGTCGGGTCCGCTGCAGCTGCAACATGGCGACCGCGTGCTGCTGTGCTCCGACGGTCTGTGGTCCACCGTGAAAGACCACGAGATCGCCGCGGAGCTTGTCCGCCACCCGCTGGAGCAGTCGGTGCCCGAACTGGTGGAGATGGCGCTCAAGCGCGGTGGTCCGCGCTGTGACAACGTCACCGTGCTGGCGATGGAATGGGAGACCATGGAGGCATTCCAGTCCACCTTCCAGCCACGGGAAGACCACGAGGAAGGGGTCTTCGCCACCACCATCCAGTCAGGCGTGCCAGACCCGACCATGGACGACCTGGACGACGAGGCCATTGAACGTTCCATTGCCGAGATCAACGCAGCCATCCGGCGGACCGCAGAAAAGAACGCTTGACGGCGCGCGCGACCCGCGCGGCCTGCGGCGGCACCGCTGATGGGCCCCGTGATCGTCCCGGTCAAGTGGCTCCGGCCCATGCCAGACAGGGCCACCCGACGCACCCCGGCTTCCCCCTTTTTTTCAGACCACCCATTCCGAGATTCCCATGACCCTTTCATCGCGCCCCGGCCAACGTGCCGCCGACGCCTTGCGCCCGGTGCGCATCACCCGTGGCTACACCATCCACGCCGAGGGCTCGGTGCTGATCGAGTTCGGCCATACCAAGGTGCTGTGCACCGCATCGGTCGAAGAAAAAGTGCCGCCCCACAAGCGCGGCAGCGGCGAGGGCTGGGTGACGGCCGAATACGGCATGTTGCCGCGCGCCACGCACACCCGCAGCGACCGCGAAGCGGCCAAAGGCAAGCAGAGCGGCCGCACGCAGGAGATCCAGCGCCTGATCGGCCGCTCCCTGCGCGCCGTGTTCGATCTGAAGGCGCTGGGCGAGCGCACGATCTCGCTGGACTGCGACGTGCTGCAGGCCGACGGCGGCACCCGCACGGCCAGCATCACCGGCGCGTTCGTGGCGGCGCATGATGCGGTGTCCCGCCTGCTGGCCGAGGGCAAGATCCCGGTTTCACCCATCCGCGGCCATGTGGCGGCGATTTCGGTGGGCCTCCTGAACGGGGTGCCGCTGCTGGACCTGGAATACGTGGAAGACGCCGCCTGCGACACCGACATGAACGTGGTGATGACCGGCGCCGGCCACTTCGTGGAAGTGCAGGGCACCGCGGAAGGCGCCGCATTCACGCGGCGTGAAATGGACGCCCTGCTGGCCCTGGCCGAGAAGGGTGTGGCCGAGCTGGTCACGCTGCAGCGCCAGGCGCTCGGTCTGGTGGCGTGAGGCGATGGCGATGAAGCTCGTCCTGGCATCGAACAACGCCGGCAAGCTCGCCGAATTGCAGGCGCTCCTGGCCCCGCTGGGCATCGAGCTGGTGCGCCAGTCCGACCTGGGCATCCCGGAGGCGCCTGAGCCGCACCGCACCTTCGTTGAGAACGCATTGGCCAAGGCGCGCCATGCCTCGCGCCTGAGCGGGCTCCCCGCGCTGGCGGACGATGCCGGCCTGTGCGTGGAAGCTTTTGGCGGTCTGCCAGGCGTGGACACGGCCTACTACGCCACGCAGTTTGGCTACGAGAAGGGCGACGCCAACAACGTGCGCGCGCTGCTGGAGCAGATGGCCGACCAGGACGACCGGCGCGCGGCGCTGGTGAGCACGCTGGTGGCGCTGCGCAGTGCCGACGATCCCGAGCCGCTGGTGGCCACTGGCCGCGCGCCCGGTCTGCTCACGCGCGAGCCGGTGGGCGACAACGGTTTTGGGTTTGACCCGGTGATGTTCCTGCCGGCCTTCGGTCAGACCTTCGCCCAGCTGCCCACCGAGGTGAAGAACGCTCACAGCCACCGGGGCCAGGCAGCCCGGCAGATGCTGGCGCTCATGCGCGAGCGCTGGTTCAACGGCACCCCCCGCGTGAAACCCGCATGAGCGACGACAAGGGAACCCCCATGTCCTGGCCCGGTGCCCGCGCGCCGGCAGAGGCGTCCGCCACGGACGTGCGCCTGCACGACGTGCGCCACTGGATGCGCCCCGGCACGCTGCAATTGCGCAGCCTGCCACCGCTGTCGCTCTACATCCACCTGCCCTGGTGCCTGAAGAAGTGCCCTTATTGCGACTTCAACTCGCACGAGTGGAGCGCCACGGCCGCGCCCGGCCAGCCCCTGCCCGAGCAGCCTTACCTGGACGCCTTGCGGGCCGACCTGGAGGCCTCGCTGCCGCTGATCTGGGGCCGTCCGGTGCACAGCGTCTTCATCGGCGGTGGCACGCCCAGCCTGTTTTCACCGGAAGCCATTGACCGCCTGCTGGCCGATGTGCGTGCCCTGCTGCGCCTGGATGCCGACGCCGAGATCACGTTGGAAGCCAATCCCGGTACCTTCGAGAAAGACCGCTTCCGCGCGTTCCGGCAGGCCGGCGTGACGCGACTGTCGATTGGCGTGCAGAGTTTCAACGATGGCCACCTCAAGGCGCTGGGGCGTGTGCACGACCGGGCGCAGGCCATGGCCGCGGTGGAAGAGGCCGCCCAGGCCTTCGACACCTTCAACCTGGACATCATGTACGCGCTGCCCGGGCAGACGCTGGCGGACTGCGAAGCCGACATGCGCACCGCGCTGTCCTTCAACCCGCCGCACATTTCCATCTACCACCTCACGCTGGAGCCCAACACCTATTTCGCCAAGTACCCGCCGACCCTGCCGCCGGACGATGATGCTTACGCGATGCTCGACCGCATCACCGAGCTCACGGCGGAATCGGGGCTGGAGCGCTACGAGGTCTCGGCCTACGCGAAGCCGGGCCACCGCTGCTGGCACAACCTGAACTACTGGCAGTTCGGTGATTACCTGGGCATTGGTGCCGGCGCGCACAGCAAGCTGAGTTTTGCCCACCGCGTGGCACGCCCGGTGCGGGTGCGCGAGCCGCGCCTGTACATGGAACGGGCGATGGCGGGGCAGGCGGTGGTGAGCGCGGACGAGGTCAAGCGCGCCGAACTGCCGTTCGAATTCATGCTCAACAGCCTGCGCCTGCGAGAGGGGTTTGCGCTGCAGGATTTTCTGGACCGCACCGGGCTGCCGCTCTCGGCCATCGAGCGGGCCCTGTCAGAAGCGGTCAGCAAGGGGCTGATGGAGCGCGACGCGCTGCGCGCCTGGCCCACGGCGCGCGGCTTCGATTTCCTGAGCGACCTGCAAAGTCTTTTCCTGCCCGATTGAGCCGCGCCCGGACATCCGCGCCGCGCGTGAGCCTGCCGGAGGGCCACCGGATGGCTGGCTATGCGACGGCCGCCTCCCGAGCGCTTTCTGCCACGATCTCTGCTGGCGATGCGATGCGCAGGCGCAGGGTCGCCACGGTGCCTTCGCCTGGCTGGCTCTGCAGGGCCACATGGCCCCCGTGGATCTCGGCGATTTCGCGCACCAGGTTCAACCCGAGGCCGGTGCCCGGGATGTTGCCCGAGGTGTCGGCGCGGTAGAAGCGCTCGAAGGCACGGGCCAGCTGGGCCGGCGTCATGCCCATGCCCTTGTCCCGCACATGAATGGCGGCGCAGGGCTGGCCTTCGTGCTCCGCCATCTCGATCTCCACGCTGACCTCGGCCTGGCCAGGTGAGTACTTGAAGGCGTTGCTCAGCAGGTTGGTCAGGGCTTGCTGGATCTTCTCGGCATCGGCCATCACCTGCAGGTCGGGCAGTGGCCCCATGTTCACCGTGCGGCCCAGCTCGGCGCTGGCAATGCCACCCACGGCCTCACGCACGATCTCCGCCACCGGGGTGGGGACGATGTGGAAGTCCTTGCCCTGGCGGGCTTCAATGCGCGAGAGGTCGAGCAGCTCCTGGATCAGGTTGGAGAGCAGCAGGCCCTGCTTGTGCACCGTCTGCAGCAGCTCGCGCTGCTTCTCTTCGGCGTACTTGCGGTGCAGCATCAGTTCGGTGAAGCCCAGGATGCTGGCCAGCGGAGTGCGCAGCTCGTGCGCCGCCGTGGCCAGGAAGTCGCTCTTCATGCGGTCCACCTCGGTCTGGTGCGTCACGTCGCGGAAGTACAGAATGGTTTCGCCACTGCCACCGAGGTTGCGGCGGATTTCCCGCTCCAGCACCTTGAACGTGGGGCGGGCCAGCGTGATGAGATCGGTTGTGCGGTCGTTCCACGCATCCGTGATGGACCGGTAAGCCCCGGCGTCTTCGCACAGGTTCTTGAACCATTCGTCGAAACGCTGGAGTGAACACCAGGCCGGCAGTTCGCCCACCATGGCGCGGAAAGACGGGTTGCTGCTGATCAGATCGCCGCGCCCGTCGAACACGGCAAAGCCGTCGGGGCTGAGGTCGAACGTGGCGTTGAGTCGCGCTGTGCGCTCGATCAGCTTCTGCTTCACCTCGATCTGTCCACTCACATCGTCGATCACGTTGATGTAATGGGTGATGTTGCCGGCCGCATCCCGCACCGGCGCGATGGCCAGCTTGTTGTGAAAGACCGAGCCGTCCTTGCGGTAGTTTTTCAGCGTCATGCTGATTTCGCCACCCGCCTGCATGGTGCGTGCGAGCAGCAACTGGTCTTCTTCGTCGGTCAGCGGCCCGGCCAGCAGGCTGGCGTCCCTTCCCAACACCTCGCGGGGTGCGTAGCCCGTGAGGCGGGTGAAAGCCCGGTTGACGTAGACCAGCGGCTGGGGAAAGCGCCGTGCATCGCTGATCATGATGCCGTTGAGTGTGCAGTCCACCGCCCGGCTGTAGAGCGCGAGGTATTCCTCAGCCAGTCTGGAGTCGCTCAGGTCGCGCACGATGCAGGTGTAACGGATGTCCGGATCGTTCGGAATCTCACCCAGCAACACCTCCACCGGAAACTCGGTCCCCCCATGGCGCAAGGCCATGAGCTCGACACGGCCGATGCGGCTCTGCGTGCTGTGGATCAACATGCCGTCGTCCATCGCCTGCTGCAGCGCCGCGGCGTCCAGGCCCAGGAGGAAGGTGCTCAGCGGTTGTTCGTGAATGTCGTCGGCCACGCGGCCAAACATGCGTTCGGTCGCGGGGTTGGTGCTGTCGATGCTCCCGTCGCGCCGCACCCCGATCACGGCATCTGCTGCCGTGTCCAGGATCGCACGCAGCCGGGAGAGGCGGTGCTGGGTGGCCGCGATCTGGGCCGCAAGCTCCTGTGACGACCAGTTCAGCGCCCGACCCAGCTCTCGCACTTCCTTGCTGCCCCAGCGCATGCGCAGCACGCCCCCAGGGGCGCTGGCCAGCTGGGTGGAGAACGCGGCGAGCGCGGTCAGCGGCTGGATCGCCCGTCCCAGAAAGATGGAAAACAGCCAGAGCGCCAGACTCACCAGCAGCAAGGTGCTGAGCGCGGAAAACAGCCAGTCCGTCCGAGCCTGGTCCAGCCGCGCCTGGTGACCCACCCCGACGTCGATCCAGCCCGACCGCATGAAGGCTTCGCCGTCGGCGAGCGCCTGGCCGGGGCCAGGCGGCACCATGTTCAGCCGTGCATACGCGTGCAGGTGGCTGCCGTTCAGGACAAACGCCCCCGCAGGCGCCTCCCGAGTGGCCTCGGTGGGCAGCCCCGCGCGGGGCACGCCATGCTCGTCGCGGTCGACCCGCACCAAAGTACGTCCTCCCGGCAGCACCGCCTGAACCGAGGCCACGCCCGGCAAGGCGGCGAATTCCTGCAGGCTTGCCGTGAGCGACGCGTGGCTGCCATCCCGAACAGACGGGGCGGCCACATGGGCCGCGAGCGTGGCCAGGGCGGTGGACCATTCGCGGGTCTCTTCCCACGCATGGCCGACGCTGCGCTGGTACGAGATCAGGCCGATCACCACGCAGCCGACCACCGTCACGCCCATCACGAGCCATCGGATCTGGCTGAGCAGGGATTGCTGCGCGAAGGCGTGCCGCAGGTGTATCCAATGCTTCATTCAGAGCGCCCTGCGATGGCTTCACAGGCGCTGCAGCGACCCGGGACGGGGTGGCGCAAGGGCCCGCCCTCCCTCGGGGGCGGGCCGCTGCGTGCGCCTGCGTCCTTCATGTGCTGCGACCCAGCATGTTGTCCACCAGGTCCAGCAGCTTCAAGGGGCTGAAAGCCTTGGTCAGGTACGCGTCACACGCGACCTTGCGGCCCTGCTCCAAGTCTTCCTTCTGGGCGCGCGCCGTGAGCAGGATCACCTTGGTCGTGCGACCCAGTTCCGGGTGCTTCTTCACTTTGTCGCACACCTGGTAGCCGTCCAGTTCCCCCGGCATCATCACGTCCAGCAACATGACGTTGGGCTTGATGTCCTGTGCCATGAGCCACCCGTCCAGCCCATTTTCGGCTTCGAATACCTCGGCGTCGTCCAGGTGCTGCAGCGTCAGGCGGATCAGCTTGCGGATGTCGGGCTGGTCGTCAACGATCAGGATGCGCGCGGTCATGCGGGTCTCCTGGTACGGCCGCTGGCGAGCAGTTTCGAGAGGTCTTCAGCGTAAATCTGGGCTTGCAGCATATCGAGGTGGTGGGTGTTGCGGCGTGGTGCGCCAGTGGGTAGTTCAAGCATGACGTGGAGCTCCTGCGCGCTGTCCTGCTCAATGCGCAGGCGACCGCCGTGCAGCTGCAGAATGCGCTGCGCCAAGGGAAGGCCAATGCGCATGACGGGGGGTGCGCTCGCCGTTCGGGGGTCATCTGCCAGTGCGGGTCTGAACAGCGCCGAGGCGTGCTGGTTGAGGGTGGCAGCCGAGAGAGCCCCCATGTTCGAGATACTGACCAGCAGGTGCTGGCCGGACGCCCGGAATCCAATTTCCACGCCCACCGGCAGGCTGGGGTCGATGGACTGGCGCGCGTGCACCACCGCGTTGTGCAGGCATTCGTAGAGCGCCCTGCGCACCATCCGCTGGCTGCCGTAGACGGGCGGCAGATCGTCTTTCTCGCCTTTGAAGACGATCGACACACGCTGGCCGCGCACACTGGGTGCCAGTTCCTGGCAGGTGCTGCGCACCAGGTCGACCACGAGTATCCGCTCGTCGGTGATCAGCACATCCTCGCCAAACACGTCCACCAGGTCCACCATGCGGTCCAGTCGCTCGGTGAGCGCTGCCAGGCCGTCCTGGAGACCGGGCACCGACTCGGCAGGGGGAGCCGCCCGCGCTTTGTGGACCACGTCC
>JAGXRS010000356.1 GCA_018335615.1 Hydrogenophaga sp.
GGGCTCGACGAACCGTTCTGGCTCGGGGAACGCCGCGTCCGGTGCCACCAGGGGCATGGGCGCGGACATGCCACTGGATTCGCTGGCGGCTGCGAAATCAGCCCATTCGGCGGGGACACGGTGCTCGTCATGGAGGGGGAGCGCCGGGGCAGGCCCGGTGGCCGGGGGGGCCGACACCACCAAGGGTGGTGATGGATTGGGCATTACGCTGGCCAAACGCTCGACCAGGTCCACAGGACGGTTCCGGCCGGGATCGCTCCACATGGTGTCCACCCTGCCGGGCTGAGCATCCAGCGAATCGGCCTGGCGCTCCGCAGCCGAATACCGGGCTTCATCGTCCCGGGGTTGCGCCACTGGCTCGGACTCTGGCTCTGGCTCTGGCTCTGGCTCGGATTCGGATTCGGATTCGGATTCTGCTACTGGTGCTGGTGCTCGTGCCGGCTCAGCGACCGGTTCAGGTTCAGCGACGGGTTCGGGAAGCACCTCGGGTACTGTCTCAGAATCCGGCTCCGGCTCCGGCTCCGGCTCCGGCTCCGGCTCCGGCTCCGGCGCAGGTTCGGGTTCGACGTGCATGGACGACTCGCCCGGTGCGTCCGACGCAGGTACCGGGTGAACCGGTGTCTCTTGTGCGCTCGCCTCAAGGTCATCCTGCGGGGTGCCGGCCGGCTGGGGACCGAACCACGCGTCCAGGTAGAGCGTGGCGTCGAACACGTCGGAACAGTGTCCACAACGCACCCAGCCATCGGAGATTTTCAGCTGGTCGGCCACGACCCTGAACATCGTCCCGCAGGCGGGGCAGCGTGTGGTGAAACTCATGCGCGAATTATTGCAGGGGCCGCTCACCATCCCGGAGCCGCACCGGAAGCAGCGCCGGGCCTGCGCGGCTGCTCAGCCCCTCAGGCCTTGGTTGCCGTCATGAGAATCCAGCCTTCCGCCTCGTCGCTCACGTCCAGTGCGAGCCACGGGGCGTAGGCCTCACGCAGTTCGTCGGCCTGACGCGCCAAAATACCCGCCAGCACCAGTTGCCCGCCGCTGCGCACATGGGCGCAGAGCAGCGGCGCCAGCACCTTCAGGGGCGTGGCCAGGATGTTGGCCAGGACCAGGTCAAAGCTGCCGCTGGCCAGGTCGGGCAATCCCGCCGCGAGCGTGACGTGGTTGGCCTCGGCGTTGAGCCGGGTGGACTCGACCGCTGCCGGGTCGATGTCGACCGCCACGATCTCGCGGGCACCGAACTTGGCCGCGCCAATGGCCAGGATGCCGGAACCGCAACCGTAGTCGAGCACGCGCTGGTCGATCGGCGCATGCTGCGCCGTCCAGCGCAGGCACATGCGGGTGGTCGGGTGGGTGCCCGTGCCGAAGGCCAGACCCGGGTCGAGCCGGATCATCTGTTGTGCCGCAGCCGGCGGTTCGTGCCAGGTCGGCACGATCCAGAAGCTGGGGGTGATTTCCACCGGGTCGAACTGCGATTGTGTCAGGCGCACCCAGTCCTGCTCGGGCACGGCCTGCACGCCCAGTACGGAACAGCCCTCGAAAAAATCCTGCACGGCCAGCAGAGCGGCGGCTTCGCGTGCCGCCTCTTCCGCTGGAAACAGGGCCACCACGCGCGAACGCTGCCAGCCCTCGCGCGGCGGCGGCATGCCCGGCTCACCAAACAGCGCCGACTCGGCCGGTGTCATGGCGTCGGCGTCTTCCACCGACACGCTCAGCGCGTCCAGCGCCACGAGGGCATCGCCCACCGGCTCGACCGCCACCTCGGGCGCCAGAAGAACCAGTTCAAAGAGAGAGGCTACGGCTGTGTTGCTCATGTATTTTCTTTCAGCGGCCGGAGCGCGACCCCCATGCACGAAACGGTCCCGCCCAGGGCATCGCCGGACAGCCCGTGCTGCCCTGGGGGCGCGGCGCATAAAGCCGCAGGGATTCACGGCCTCAACGGGCCCTTTGCGACAACCACTCTTCCAGGTAGTGGATGTTGGTACCGCCCGAGACAAAACTGGCATCCACCATCAGCTCGCGGTGCAGCGGGATGTTGGTGCTGATGCCCTCGATCACCGTCTCGGCCAGCGCCGTGCGCATGCGGGCCAGGGCCTGCTCGCGGGTGTCGCCGTGCACGATGATCTTGCCGATCATCGAGTCGTAATTGGGCGGCACGAAATAGTTGGTGTAGGCGTGCGAATCCACCCGCACACCTGGGCCGCCCGGCGCGTGCCAGGTGGTGATGCGACCGGGCGATGGCGTGAACTTGTAGGCGTCTTCGGCGTTGATGCGGCACTCGATGGCGTGGCCGCGCAACTGGATCTGACGCTGCGTGAACGGCAGCTTTTCGCCGGCCGCCACCGCGATCTGGGTGCGCACGATGTCCACGCCCGAGATCAGCTCCGTCACCGGGTGCTCCACCTGCACGCGGGTGTTCATTTCGATGAAGTAGAACTCGCCGTTCTCGAACAGGAATTCGAAGGTGCCGGCGCCGCGGTAGCCGATCTTCTTGCAGGCCGTGGCGCAGCGTTCGCCGATCTTCTCGATCAGGCGGCGGGGAATGCCGGGCGCGGGCGCCTCCTCGATCACCTTCTGGTGTCGGCGCTGCATGGAGCAGTCGCGCTCGCCCAAATACACCGCGTTGCGGTGCTGGTCGGCCAGAATCTGGATCTCGATGTGCCGCGGGTTCTGGAGAAACTTCTCCATGTACACCTCGGGATTGCCGAAGGCCGCACCGGCTTCGGCCTTGGTGGTCTGCACCGCGTGCAGCAGGGCCGCCTCCGTGTGCACCACGCGCATGCCGCGACCACCGCCGCCGCCCGCCGCCTTGATGATCACCGGATAGCCGATCGCCTTGGCGGTGCGCCGGATCACCACCGGATCGTCCGGCAAGGCCCCCTCGGAACCAGGCACGCACGGCACGCCGGCGCGGATCATGGCCTGCTTGGCCGACACTTTGTCGCCCATCAGGCGTATCGACTCCGGCGTGGGGCCGATGAAGGTGAAGCCGCTCTTTTCCACGCGCTCGGCGAAGTCGGCATTTTCCGACAGGAAACCATAGCCCGGGTGGATGGCCTCCGCGTCGGTCACCTCGGCCGCGGAAATGATGGCCGGCATGCTGAGGTAGCTGTGCGAACTGGGGGCGGGGCCGATGCAGACCGCCTCGTCGGCGAGCCGGATGTACTTGGCGTCGCGGTCGGCTTCGGAATACACCATCACCGCCTTGATGCCCATCTCGCGGCAGGCGCGCTGCACCCGCAACGCGATCTCGCCGCGATTGGCGATCAGGATTTTCTTGAACATGCGCTGCCGGCCCTCTTATTCGATGACGTAAAGAGGCTGCCCATATTCCACCGCCTGGCCGTTCTCGACCAGGATCTGGGTCACCGTGCCGGACTTGTCGGCCTCGATCTCATTGAGGATCTTCATCGCTTCCACGATGCAGATTGTGTCGCCCTGCTTGATGGTGTCGCCGATCTCCACGAAGGGCTTGGCACCCGGACTGGCGGCGCGGTAGAAGGTGCCGACCATGGGCGATTTGACGATGTGTCCGGCTGGCTCGGCTGGCGCGGCGACCACAACAGGGGTGGCTTCAATGGCCGGCGCTGCTGCGGGGGCGGGTGGCGGCGGGGCCATGGTGTAGGCCACCGGGGCGCCGTAGCCGGCGGGAGCGCTCTTGACAATGCGGACTTTGCCCTCGGCTTCCGTGATCTCCAGCTCCGACACGTTGGACTCTGAGACAAGGTCGATCAGGGTCTTCAGTTTTCTCAAATCCATGGCTTCTCCGTCGAAAGTCGGTCAATTTGACCCAAGTACGCTTATTTCCGATCAAAATTCATCATCTGAAGATCGGCGGCCGCGCAGTGTACACGAACAATGCCGGCCGAATCTCAGCCACTCATCCGTGCGTCATCTCGCGCGAAGTGACGACAGAGCGACGTTTAACGCGAATTTTTCCCACTTTACCCGTTTTTACGCAGATTCCCACGAAGCGCTGCCGTGCGGCGCCAAGATCGTCACGAAATCCACCGGGGCGCGGCCAATCAGCCGAGTTGGGCCCACAGGGCCAGATCGGCTTCGGAAACCTCACCGATCTTGCGGTGCAAGATGACGCCTTCCCGTCCGAACACGATGGTGTAAGGCAAGCCCCCGCTGGGGTTGCCCATGCTGCGGCTGAGCTCGGTGCCCGCCAGGCCCGCCATCCCCACGGGGAAGTCAAGGGGCAGTTTTTGCAGAAAGCCCCTCACAGCGCTGGGCTGGTCCACCGCCAGCCCCAGCACCTGCCAGCCGCGCGGGGCATTCGCCCGATGAAAGGCGTTCAGCAAGGGCAGCTCCCGCACGCACGGAGGACACCAGGTGGCCCAGAAATTCACGAGCAGGGGCCGCCCGCGCCAATCTGCCACGGCCACGCGCTCGCCGTTCGGACCATCAAACTGCACCTCCCAGAACGCGCGCTCGGCCTCGCTGCCCACGTCGGTGGGCCGGTACCGCATCCACGCCACACCCGCCCCCGCTGCGCCGGCCACAACCGCGGCAGCACCCATGCCCAGCTGGCGTCGTGTCAGGCCCATGGCGTCGCCTCCGGCGCCGCCAGCAGCGCCCGCACAGCGACCGCGTCACCCCGTGGCTTGCGACCTTGCGCGTCCGGTTTGAGCGCGCCCCGCAACTCGTCCAGATCGTGCACCATGAGATGGACCAGCACCCACTGACCCAGCGGCTCGCAGCGAACACGCAGGGTCAGCGTCGGGACCGGCTCGCCGCGCCCGCTGTCCACCGTGCCGGGGTGGTATTCCACTCGGTGGTCCAGCAGGGCAAACTCGGCCGCCTTGGGATCGTCGCAATACAGGCGCAGATAAATGTCACTGTGGCGCGTGGCCGTGCCTTGCCAGACGGCGCCACCCAGGTGCGGCCGGAAGGCCACCAGCCGGTCCATCCAGAGCAGCGCGAGCTGGCGCAACACCCGCAGTTCCTGCGCCTGCGACTCCGGGCAGAACACGGCGATGTAGTCCCGCACGGCCGCCTCCAGCACCGCGTTGTCGGGCAGCGCGGCGCGCGCATTCAAACCCAGCTGCTTCACCGCGCGCCGCTTGGCTGCGCCGTACTCCAGCCCGTCCTCGACCACCAGCCGGGCCGCGACCGCCGCCACGTCGGCGTGGCCGGTTTCTTTGTAAACGTCCATGGCGTCATTGTGCCCCGAGGCACCGAGGCAGGCCGTGGTCCTGCGCCAAGGCCCCGGCGGACCGGCGCCTATGTCCGACAGGCTCCTAGAATCAGCGGATGCATATTCATATTCTGGGCATCTGCGGCACCTTCATGGGCGGTCTGGCCGCGCTCGCCCGCGAGGCGGGTCATCGGGTCACGGGTTGCGACGCCGGGGTTTATCCTCCCATGAGCGACCAGCTGCGTGCGCTGGGCATCGATCTGGTGGAAGGCTTTGGCGCCGAGCAGACGGACCTCAAGCCCGACCTGTATGTGGTGGGCAACGTGGTCAGCCGGTCGCGGCTGGCCGATGGCACGCCCAAGTTTCCACTGATGGAGGCCATCCTCGACGCGGGTGCGCCTTACACCAGTGGCCCGCAATGGCTGGCCGAGCATGTGCTTCAGGGCCGGCATGTGCTGGCGGTGGCCGGCACCCACGGCAAGACCACCACCACGGCCATGCTGACCTGGATTCTGGAAGCCAACGGACTCCAGCCGGGTTTTCTGATCGGGGGGGTGCCGCTGAATTTCGGTGTCTCGGCAAGGCTCGGGGCGCCCATGCTACCCACGGTGCCCACGGCCCTGGCGCCCGAGGGGGCGGCGCCACCTGGAGACGGCCCGGCGGCGAACCAGGCGCATCAACGTCCGCTCTTCGTCATCGAAGCAGACGAGTACGACACCGCGTTTTTTGACAAGCGCAGCAAGTTCGTGCACTACCGACCGCGCACGGCGATCCTGAACAACCTGGAATTCGACCACGCCGACATTTTTGACGACCTCAATGCCATCGAACGGCAGTTTCATCACCTGGTGCGCACGGTGCCGGGCAGTGGACGGGTGGTGGTCAACGGCCTGGAAGAAAGCCTGGAGCGGGTGCTGCACAGGGGCCTGTGGAGCGAGCTGCGCAGCTTCGGCGCGGCCGTGAGCGATTTCACCGCCGAGGGAGAACCCGGCGCGTTCAACGTGATGCAGCGCGGCAAGGCCGTGGGTCGGGTGGAATGGGCGCTGTCGGGCGTGCACAACCAGCTCAACGCCCTGGCGGCCATTGCCGCGGCGCAGCACGTGGGCGTCACGCCGGCCGACGCGGCTCGGGC
Organism: Hydrogenophaga sp.; assembly: GCA_018335615.1. Taxonomy (GTDB): domain Bacteria; phylum Pseudomonadota; class Gammaproteobacteria; order Burkholderiales; family Burkholderiaceae_C; genus Hydrogenophaga. Next base: position 6,267 of record JAGXRS010000356.1, read on the forward strand.
GCTGGCCAGCTTCCAGAATGTGCGCCGCCGCATGGAATGCCGCGGCAGCGTGTTGCGCGAGGGACTGCCCATCACGGTCTACGACGACTTTGCCCACCACCCGACCGCCATCCGCACCACGCTGGACGGTTTGCAACGCCAGTTGCGCGCGTCCCCGGGTCAGGGCGGCCGCATCCTCGCGGTGTTCGAGCCGCGCAGCAACACGATGAAGCTGGGCACGATGAAGTCGCAGTTGCCCTGGAGCCTGGAAGCGGCCGATCTGGCGTTCTGCCACACCGGCGGACTGGACTGGGACGCGGCCGACGCGCTGAAGCCCATGGGCGAGCGCGCCGCGGTGGCGGGCAGCATCGACGAACTGGTGGCCCAAGTGGGTGCAGCGGCCCGAGGCGGCGACCACATCGTCTGCATGAGCAATGGGGGATTCGGGGGCATCCACGCCCGCCTGCTGGCCGCGCTGGACACCCCACGCCACTGACACGGGCCGTCGCAGCTGAGGCCGCGACAGCCACACGTGGCCGATCCGGCCCCGCCGTCAGTAGGAAATCGAGTGCCCGGGCACGTCCACGCTGATCACCGGTTTCGCCAGTGCCGCGCTCGCGGCTTTGGCGAAGGCCTGCGCCCAGGGACGGTGTGCGTCCTCGCGGAAACGGATCTCGCCGGCGGCCTGCGCCACGCAGAGAATCTTGTCGGCCGTGAGCACCTTGCCCGTGGAACGGATCGGCTCGCACCCCAGAAACGTGAACTGCTCGTCCAGCCAGTGCCGCGCCAGATCGTGCGGCATGGGCTGCACCTCGTCGAGGTCGATGTGGTAGACGCCTGTTCCACCCCAGGTCACGGTCACTTGGCTGCGCATGCTCGATCTCCTTGTTTCAGTTTCCGCGCACAGGTCGCGCTCCTGCGATTGTGCCTTCGGTACGGGGCCTTGCAACAGCGCCTTGCAACGGTTGTCGACGCGAAGGGGTGTCTCCCATCGGCAACCATTCAGCGCGGTTTCAGCGGCCCGCCTGGCGCGCCGCCAGCACCGCACCCGACAACACCTCCAGCGCCTGCACCGAATCGTCCCAGCCCAGGCAGGCGTCGGTGATGCTCTGGCCGTAGGCCAGCGCCTCCACGCGGTCCTTGCCCGGCGTGAACTTCTGCGCCCCGGCTTCGATGTGGCTCTCGATCATCACGCCGAACACGCTGCGCGAACCACCCGAGATCTGGCTGGCGATGTCGCGCGCCACATCCAGCTGCTTCTGGTGCTGCTTGCTGCTGTTGGCGTGGCTGCAGTCCACCATCAGGCGCGCTGGCAGCTTGGCCGCTTCCAGGTCTTTGACGGCGGCGGCCACATGGGCGGCGTCGTAGTTGGGCGCCTTGCCCCCGCGCAGGATGACGTGGCAGTCCGGGTTGCCGTTGGTCTGCACGATGGCGACCTGACCGTTTTTGTGCACCGACAGGAAGTGGTGGCCGCGTGCCGCGGCCTGGATCGCGTCGGTGGCGATCCGGATGTTGCCGTCGGTACCGTTCTTGAA
>JAGXRS010000357.1 GCA_018335615.1 Hydrogenophaga sp.
GGCAACCCGGGGCTGGCGCTGGGCAACGCCTGGGGCTCCAACATCGTCAACATCGCGCTGATCCTGGGGGTCACGGCCCTGATATCGCCCATCGTGGTGCACTCGCTGATCCTGCGCAAGGAGCTGCCCATCCTGGCCGCGGTCACGGGCCTCTCGGCCTGGCTGGTGTGGGACCTGGAGGTGACGCGCCTGGACGCCTGGATCCTGCTGGCGGTGTTTGCGGTACTCATGACCTGGTCGATTGTGCAGGGCATGCGCGGTGGCGCCGATGCGCTGGGCGACGAAACCGCCACCGAACTGCAGGCCCACGCCATGCCGATCAAGCGCGCCCTCATGTGGCTGGCGCTGGGTCTGCTGGTGCTGATCGGCAGTTCGCGCCTGCTGGTGTGGGGGGCGGTGACGATCGCACAGTCGCTCGGCGTGAGCGACCTGATCATCGGCCTGACCGTGGTGGCCATCGGCACCTCGCTGCCCGAACTGGCCGCTTGCGTGGCCGCCGCCCGCAAGGGAGAGCACGACCTGGCGCTGGGCAACGTGCTCGGCTCCAACCTGTTCAACACGCTGGCCGTGGTGGGCATTGCGGGCGCCATTGCCCCGATCGGGGTAGACCCCGAGGTGCTCACCCGCGACCTGCCCGTGATGATCGGCCTGACCCTGGTGCTGTTCGCCATGGGCTGGGGCTTCCGGGGCAAGGCCGGGCGCATCAACCGCGTGGAGGCGGTGCTGCTGCTGGCGGCATACCTCGGCTACACCGGCTGGCTGCTGAGCACCCTGGCGCCGGCCTGAGCGGCGCGCCGGGTACCGGTCGCCTCAGGCCGTCGGTCCGCTCTGCAAGCCATGGGCCACCGTGGGGTGGTGCAGGCGCAACCCCAGCTCGACCTTCATGCGCCGGTTGTGCAGCCGGCGCGATTCGCTCATGAAGCTCAGCAGCATCAGCGGCAACTGATCGCCCGCCGCGTCGCGCGCGATGCGGGGCGGCCGTGGCAGGCCGTACAGATCGGCGGCCAGGTCAAAGTAGTCGCCCATCTTCAATTCGGTGTCGTCCACCACGTTCACGTTGCGCTGCGGGCGCGTGCGCCACAGCGCGAGCGCGCAGGCGCGGGCCAGGTCGTCGGCGTGGATGTGGTTGGTGAAGACGTCGTCCTGCTCCCGCAGCACGGGCGTGCCGCGCAACAGCCGTTCGCGCGGGGTGCCGCCAACCCGGTCGGGCGCGTAGATGCCGGGAATGCGCAACGCAGTGGTGCGCACGCCCAGGGCCCGCCCGAACCCGTGCACGCTGGCTTCGGCGTCCACCCGGCGCCAGGCGCGCGGGGTGCGGGGCTGCACACCGGAGGACTCGTCCACCCAGGCACCCTGCCGATCGCCATAGACCCCGCTGGTGGAGCCGTACACCAGCGTGGCCGGCCGTGACCGCTGGGCCAGCGCGCGCACCAGTGCGCGGGTGCGCGGGTCCTGGCGCCAGTCGCCCTGCTCGCGCGCGGGCGGCGGCGCCAGGTGCAGCACCCGTGTGGCCAGGCCGGCCAGGCGGCGCAGGCTGTGCGCGTCGTCCAGGTTGCCCAACAGCGGCGTGATGCCTTGCGAGCGCAGCTCACTGCGGCGCTCAGGACTGGACGTGAGCGCGAGCACGCGCACGCGACGCCCGCCACCCAGCACGCGGGCGGCGCGCTGGCCGACGTCGCCACAACCAATGATCAACACCCGTTCACGCCGGAAGCGTGCGGGCAAGGCGCCGAGAAGGCTCATGCGGATTCCGAATTTGCGACAATGAAAGGTTGACGGTGGCGCACTGGCGCACCGACGGCACCCACCACACGCGAGACAGTATGACATTCCAGATTTCCGTCCAGCCCAGCGGCCGCTCCTTCGAATCCCAGCCCGACGAAGCCATCCTGGCCGCGGGCATCCGCCAGGGCATCGGCCTGCCTTACGGCTGCAAGGACGGCGCCTGCGGTTCCTGCAAGTGCAAGCTGCTCTCGGGCAGCGTGGCGCACGGCCCGCACCAGAGCAAGGCCCTGAGTGCCGAGGAAGAGGCCGCCGGCTATGTGCTCACCTGCTGCGGCGTGGCGCAGAGCGACCTGGTGCTGGAGTCGCGCCAGGTCACCGAGGCCGGCGCCTTCCCGATCAAGAAAATGCCGGTGCGCGTGAGCGCGCTGGAGCGCGCCTCGCACGACATGATGGTGCTGCGCCTGCAACTCCCGGCAGCCGACACCTTCCAGTACCACGCAGGCCAATATGTGGAGTTCCTGCTGCGCGACGGCGACCGCCGCAGCTACTCCATGGCCAACGCCCCACACACGCAGCTGGCCCAGCCGAACATCGAGCTGCACATCCGGCACATGCCGGGCGGCAAGTTCACCGACCACGTGTTCGGCACGATGAAGGAAAAGGACATCCTGCGCATCGAGGGGCCGTACGGCAGCTTCTTCCTGCGCGAAGACAGCGCCAAGCCGATGATCCTGCTGGCCTCGGGCAGCGGCTTCGCACCCATCAAGGCCATCATCGAGCACATGCAGTTCAAAGGCATCACCCGCCCCGCCACGCTGTACTGGGGTGGCCGCCGGCCGATGGACCTGTACCAGACCGCCTGGGTCGAGGCCCGCCTGGCCGAGATGCCGAACCTGCGCTTCGTGCCGGTGGTCTCCGACGCCCTGCCCGACGACGAGTGGACCGGTCGCACGGGCTACGTGCACCAGGCTGTGCTGCAGGATTTCCCCGACCTGTCCGGCCACCAGGTCTATGCCTGCGGCGCACCCATCGTGGTGGAGTCGGCCCGCGCCGACTACAGCGCCAAGGCCGGTCTGCCGCCCGAAGAGTTCTTCGCCGACGCGTTCACCAGCGAAGCCGACAAGCACTGAACGACCGCCCCGGATCGCCCCCGCCAGCCCTTGAACAACAGGAGACACCCATGCTGAACCGCCGCCAGATTCTCTGCCAGGCCGCCCTGGCCGCCAGCGCCCTGGCCCTGCCGCTCACCGCCACAGCGCAGAGCAGTGACACGCCCATCCGCATCATCGTGCCCTTCGCGGCCGGTGGCCCGATCGATGTGACCGCGCGCATCCTGGCCGAGGCGGTGAAGCCGACGCTGGGCACGGTCATCATCGACAACCGGCCGGGCGCTGGCGGCAACATCGGCGTCGGGGCACTGGCCCGTTCAGCACCGGACGGCCTCACGCTGGGCATTGCCACCACCGCCTCGCACGGCATCAACCCCTGGCTGTTCAGCAAGCTGCCCTACGACCCGGCCAAGGACTTCGTGGGCATCACCCAGATGCTGCGGGTGCCCAATGTGCTGGTGGTGAACGCCGACGCGGCGCGCCGGTTGAACATCAACAGTCTGACCGACCTGATCGCCTACGCCCGCGCCAACCCGGCGAAACTGAACTACGGCTCGGGCGGCAATGGCAGCGCGGGCCACCTCGCTGGCGAGATCTTCAAGAACCAGGCGCGCGTGTTCGCGGTGCACATTCCCTACAACGGCGGCAACCCCGCGCAGGTCGCCCTGCTGTCGGGCCAGGTGGACTACAACTTCGACAACCTGGCCACGGCCGCGCCCAACATCCGCTCGGGCAAGCTCAAGGCCCTGGCCGTCACCACCGCGCAGCGCAGCGCGGTGATGCCGGAAGTGCCCACAGTGGCCGAGACCCTGCCCGGCTTCGAGATCGACACCTGGTGGGGCCTGATCGCCCCCGCTGGCACGCCGCCCGCCGCGGTGAACCGGCTCAACGCCGCCTTCAGCGAGGCGCTGCGCTCACCCGACGTGAAGGCCCGCTTCGCCAACCTGATGGCCGAGCCTGCGCCCAGCGCGCCGGCCGAATTCGACGCCTTCCTGCAGCGCGAGCGTGCCAAGTACGAGCGCGTGGTGAAACTCAGCGGCGCCAAGGTCGACTGAAAACACCCGCCAGCCCCGCCTCACGAGAGGCGGTCGCTGCTCACAAGCAAAAAGGCACCAAGGTGCCTTTTTTCATGCCTGCCGATGTCCGGTCGGCGCTTACTCGTCCAGCAGGCGCTTCACGTCGCCGGCCAGTGCCGCCGCCCCGCTGCCGTAGCGGTGGTAGAGCCGGATACGGCCTTGCGGGTCGTACACATAGCTGCCCGCCGAGTGGTCCATCGAATAGCTCGTGGGCGTCTTGCCCTCGACCTTCTTGTAGTAGATGCGGTAGCTCTTGGCCAGCGCCGGCAGCTCGCCCGGTGCCGCGTACAGCGCCAGGAAGCTGGGGTCGAAGCTGGCCATGTATTCCTTCATGATCTCGGGCGTATCGCGCTCCGGGTCGATGCTGACGAACAGGCCCTGCAGCCGCTCGCCGTCGGCACCGAGCAGGCGCCGGGCTTCGGCCATCTCCACCATCGACGTGGGGCACACGTCCGGGCACTGCGTGAAGCCGAAGAACACCACCACGGCCTTGCCCTTGAAATCGGCCAGCGTGCGGGCCTGCCCGTTGTGGTCGGTCAGGTTGAAGCCGGTGGCGTAGTCGGCACCCGTGATGTCAATCCCTGAAAAAGCGGTCTTGGTTTCGCTGCAGGCGGCGAGCGCGAGCACGCCCGCCAGCAGCAAAGAACGTCGAAGCAGGGAGAACAAACGCATCGGAGGGCTCACAGGTAATGGTCGATCAGCAAGGCCGCGAACAGCAGCGACAGGTGAATCAGCGAGAAACGAAAGGTCTTGCGCGCCAGCGCGTCGGAATAATCGCGCCACAACACGAACGCGTACGCGGTGAATCCGATGCTGAGCACCACCGCCACGGCCAGGTAGAACCAGCCGCTCATGCGCATCACGAAAGGCATCAGGCAGGCGGCGAAGAGCACCAGGGTGTACAGCAGGATCTGCAGGCGCGTGAACTCGGACCCGTGCGTGACCGGCAGCATGGGCAGGCCCGACTTGCGGTAGTCCTCCACCCGGTACAGCGCCAGGGCCCAGAAGTGCGGCGGCGTCCAGAGGAAGATGATGAGGAACAGGATCAGCGCTTCGGGCGCCACCACGTCCGTCATGGCGGCCCAGCCGAGCACCGGGGGCATGGCGCCCGAGGCACCGCCGATCACGATGTTCTGCGGCGTCAGCGGCTTCAGGATCACCGTGTAGATGACCGCATAGCCCACAAAGGTGGCGAAGGTGAGCCACATGGTGAGCGGGTTGACCCAGAAGTACAGCAGCGCGGAGCCCGCGGCACACAGCACAGCCGAGAAGCTGAGTGTCTGCAGGTTCGACAGCTGGCCCTTGGCCGTGGGCCGCCAGGCGGTGCGCTTCATCTTCGCGTCGATCTGCTGCTCGACCACGCAGTTGAACGCCGCCGCGGCGCCGGCCACCAGCCAGATGCCGAGCGAGGCCAGTGCGGCCAGCTGCACCTGGGCCCACGAGGGCACCCCGGGCACCGCCAGCACCATGCCGATCAGCGCGCAGAACACGATGAGCTGGATCACGCGCGGTTTGGTCAGTGCGTAAAACTGCCGCCAGGTGGGTGGCAGGGCAACGGACACGGTGGGGGCAGGCGCGGAGCTCATCAGGTCGATCGGGGAAGGGGGAAACGGGATGCGCCAATGGTCTCGGGCACCGCGCTGGTACGGAAGATGGCCGAGGTCATCACGACCACCAGCGCGGCCGCGCCGCCGGTGTGGGCGACCGCCGCCAGCAGCGGCCAGTCGAGCACCACGTTGGTCAGGCCGCTGAAGAACTGCCACAGGGCCAGCGCCACCAGCGCACGCGCCGTCTGGCGCAGGGCGGGAACGGCCCACATGCGCCAGGCCAGCCAGAACAGCGCGGCAAACACGACATAGGCACTCAACCGGTGCACGTAATGAATGGCGGTCAGCGCGGGAAAGACAATGGCATCACCCGCCTTGTTCTGGCCCAGCTCGCGCCAGAGTGTGAAGCCTTCGCGGAAGTCCATGTGTGGCCACCAGCTGCCCTGGCAGGTGGGGAAATC
>JAGXRS010000358.1 GCA_018335615.1 Hydrogenophaga sp.
CCCTCAGCCAGGTGGCGGCCGCCTCGGTTGACCACGACAAGGCGGGCGAAGTCTCGGTGAAGCTGAGCTTCAAGAAGATTCCCGGCACCACCCAGGTGCACATCAGCCACCAGCTGAAGTTCACGAAGCCCACGGCAGACGGCAAGGCCAGCGAGGAAGAGACCCGCACCACGGCCATGCACGTCGGCCGCTTCGGCGCGCTGAGCCTGTCGCCGCCCAACCAGCTGGCGTTTCTCGACCGCCAGGGCCTGCCGACCACGAACTGACGCCACAGCCTGACGCAAACCCTTTCCACCACCCCTCCCCCAAAAGGACTTTCATGATCGACAAAGACGCCATCACCCAGCTGCAGCAAGGCGCAGCCATTGCCCAGGCCATGGCCGCCACGACGGCCGCCGCTCAAGACCAGACCAAGCTGCTGTCCCTGCCCAGCGACTTCAAGCACAAGGATCTGGAATCGTTCATGCCGACGCGCCGGCGCGCACGCGGCAAAATGACCACCACCGTCGCGGCCGACTTTGCGAAATACGTGGCCAGCCACTGCGAACTGGGCTGTCATGTGTTCATCGACCAGCAGGACATGAGCGCCCGAGCGGTGCTGAACCTGGGCACGCCCACCGAACCCGGCCACGCGGACAACGTTGCAGTGCTGGCCACCAAGATGACGGCTGCCTATCAGGCGCTGCTGTCGGTCGCCAATGGCCAGGGCCAGAAACAGGCGACCGTGGCCGAGTTTCTGGAAGACTGGGCCGGCAACGTGCAATGCTTTCACGACGGCGGGGAATTGACTTTGCCGAAGGCCGTGGCGGCTGTGCGCAAGATCACCATCGAGGCCCTGCGCAAGATGGAAACCGCCGAGGGCCAGCTCAGCGCGAGCCGCAGCGCGTTTGAGAGCGTTACCGCCAGCAGCGGCGCCGACCCACTGCCCACCACGATCTATTTCGCCTGCGAGCCCTATGCAGGGCTTTCGCCTCGCACGTTCGTGCTGCGCCTGTCGATCCTGACGGGCAACGACAAGCCCGCGCTGTGCCTGCGCATCGTCAAGCACCAGGAACACGTCGAAGAGATGGCCGCTGATCTGGCCAAGGTGGTGGATGGCGCCATGCAGGCGCACAAGGAAACCGGCGTCATTCCGGTGCTGATCGGCACCTACGAAGCGCGCCAGTAACGACCCGAACCGCCCATACCCCTTCAACCCGCTACCGCGGGGCGGGTATGGGCAAAACCTGCGGAGCTTCATCACCATGGCCGAAATCACCATCACCCTGCGCGACACGCCCGCTGGCGGCGTGGCCTTGCACACCAATTTCAAGCCAGCCATCGGCCAGCCGTGCACGCCTGCCCAGGGCCACGCGCTGGAAATCATCAACCGCACGAACAAGCAGTGGGGTCTGGTGGAAGAGAAGCACGCCGAAGGCGCTGTTCAGGAAGGCGCCGCGCAATGAGCCACGAACTTGATCCCCTTGATCCCTTTGACCACATGGCCAAGCATCTGGCCAACGGCTTCTTGGCCTATAGCTGCATCACGGCTGGCTCTTCTTTTTCTAGTTTGGCCCTTGAGCATTACACCGTTTGGCAGCAGGTCGAAGACGGCCCGCTGGATGCACCGGACTGCATGCCCGCCGGCGGCTGCTACAGCCGCATTTGCCCACTGTTTGAAATGCCATACACGAGCCAGCTGGTTGTGACGCGGGAAGGCGGCGCAGCATGAGCGCGAAAGACCACACCGACAAGCGCCTGGCGCTGAACAGCCAGGACGACTACCCCACAGGCACCGCCAGTTTCGAAGGTGACACCGGCGTGGACAAGATCGTCCTGTACCACGACAACGCGAAAGCGGACGCCCGCCGGATTGTCGCGTGCTGGAACGCCTGCAAAGGCATCAGCACCGCCCAACTGGAAAACGAACAGCCATCGGCGGACCTGTTTCTGACGGCCCTTCGCGCAGTGCGTCAGCGTGAAGATCTGCTGGAGGCGCTGCAGGGCTTGCTGAATGCACTGCCATCCGCCACCACCCACCCGGCGATCAAAGCCGCACGCGCCGCCATCGCCAGCGCAACGAAGGGCTGACCGAGCATGACCCCCGCCAACCCCTTCGCCCACATCGCCGCCAGTCTGTCAGGCCGCCCGGCGTGGCCGTTTGCCGTGGCCACAGACAGCGAACCCGCCGACCCGGGCCTCAGCAAGACCGAGCGCATGCGCGCCTACCTGCGCCAGCACGGCCCGGCCGTCGCCGCCACGCTGGCCGATGAAGCCGATGTGCCGACCAGCGCCCTGGTGGGCGCGCTCCTGAAGGGCGACATGGCCCGGGGCAGCGTCTACCGCCGGGGCCACAAATACCACTGGAACCCCCAGTTCGACGTGCAGCTGCACGAACAGATCAAGCAAGCCGCCGCGCTGCTGCGCCGCCACGGCTACCGCGTGGAGGCCCCCCAATGACCACCGCCCTTGCCCTGTTCGCCAGCACGCTGGTGCTGGTGTTCGCCCTCGGCCTGCAAAGCCAGTACGTCAACAACGGTCACTACGTCGCCGCCTTCCTGAACAGCGCCGCCATCGGCACCGCCAACCTGGTGCTGTTTCGCCTGGCGCCCGACGCCGCCGGCATCGAGGTGGCAGGCTACCTGGCCGGCGGCCCCATCGGCATCATCGCCGCCATGTGGTTCTACCGCCGCAAGCGGGTGCGCCCGGGGGTTCGGCGGGTAGCAGAAAAGGGCGCCCGATGAACGCCATCGACCTCTTCGCCGGTGCTGGCGGCTTCAGCACCGGCGCCACCATGGCCGGCTGCACCGTCGTGTGGGCCGCCAACCACTGGCCAGCCGCCGTGCAGGTGCACGCCAACAACCACCCCGGTACCACGCACGTCTGCCAAGACCTGCAGCAAGCTGACTGGACAGCCGTGCCCGCGCACGACCTGCTGCTGGCATCGCCCGCATGCCAGGGCCACAGCCGGGCTCGCGGCAAAGACCGCCCGCACAACGATGCGCAGCGGGCCACCGCATGGGCCGTGGTGTCGGCCGCCGAGTGCCACCGACCGCAGAGCTTCATCGTCGAGAACGTGCCCGAGTTCGCCGCCTGGACGCTGTACCCGGCCTGGTGCGCCGCCATGCACGCGCTGGGCTACGCCGTGGTGCCGCAGGTGGCGGCCGATGTCATCAACGCACTGAGGGCTGCAGCATGACCCGCAAAATGTCTGCCTACGCCAGAAACATGCGCCGCAGAGGCGAGGCCGCCCAGCACTACCAGGGCGCGGCCTGGCTGAACACCATTCAGTCCTGCCGAACCTACTCGCCCGATGCACCCGAGTGGTCTGGCCTGGCTGGCAACATGACCGCTGCCACCGACGCGCTGCTGATCGTTCGCGGTGCGCTGGACGACATGCTGCACCACCGCGTGCAACCAGATGACAGCATGCCGTTTGACTTGCTGGCGCACGCGATCGACGTGGCGCACATCCGAGCCATCCAGATCCAGCCCGACGAGGCCAACCCTGCGCACGCACCGCTGGCTGCGGCCAAAAACACACTGCAGCAGATGCGCGAGCGCCGCCACCGCACCGGCCGCTGGGGTCTGGCCGGTCCCGATCGGGCTGTGCTGGCCGATGCCATCAACCTGTACGAGCAAATCCTGCTGGCCAGCAGCCCGGCACAGATGCACAAGGCCGCCACGATCCGTTACGACGCGATCCAGCGCGGGAAAGTCTGGAGCGCGACCGCCTCATGAAAACCACCACAAAGCCCGAACCCAAGCGCCGGCAGACCTGCGCGGCGCCACGATCCACTGCCTGTACTGCGAGCAGCCGAAACCCATGGCCGGCGCAGTGAAGTTCCGCGCCCACTGGGTCTGCGCGACCTGCGCTGCCAAATTGCAAACCGCCCCTCAGCCACGGAAGGCCGACAAATGAGCATCCTCACCCAGATGGTACTGATCGAGAAACACGGCCTGCGCGTCGACCTGGAGGGCCTGGCCAAGATCCTCGACACCACGCCGCCGAATTTGCGCCGGCGCATCAGCGAGCAGACGCTGCAGATCCCCACGTACGTGGACGGCGGCAAGCGCTGGGCGGACATCAGGGATGTGGCGGAGTACCTGGACGCACGGCGGGCCGAGGCCCGACAGATGCATGCGCACGGCGCGCGCGGGCTGGAAGTGGTTTAACGCCAAGCTAACCGGACCACAAGGGCGCTGATGACCTACGACGAAGCCACACTGCCGGCCGCCCTTGTTGGTCCGGTTGAGCGACGTGTTAGGCCCCAACCCAACGGAGAGAACGAATGGACGAAATGCCACTGACAGATGACCGGTGCGACAGGCTGGTTGCCAAGGTGATGGACAAACTGGCCGCGAAGCATAGCGACCAGTACGGAGCAACGCATGCGATGGACCTGAACCCGAGCATCACGGAGCACCACACCCTGCGCCGCAGCGTGGTGCGGGCCGCCTACATGATGGGCGCGCTGGAGACGCAGCAAAGCGAGCGTGAACAGTGGCGCAAGGCCGTGGACGGCTTGGGCATGCTGCGTACATTCCTGGCCGACTGGAAGCAGTCCGAAGCCTGCAAGAACAACGAAATGCAGACCCAGGTTCAGGGTTGGATGGACGGTATCAGCGAGTTGTACCGGCTGTACGACCTTGGGGCCTAACACCCCAATCAGCGGCGGCACGTCCGCTGCATGACAGAGTTGGGCTACGGCCCGGAAAGAGAGACCGCTATGTGGCAACGACGACACCCCAATTTCGATGATGGTCAATGGACTGATTGCACAAGGGAAGACGCCAAGAAATTCGGACCTGGCGGCGCCTACGAAGGGTGGGAGATTCGAGAGATTTCGGAAAGGACTGGAACGACGACAACGATCACGGACGAACAAGCCGAAACGATCGCGGCTAAGGTCTATGCACGTACACCCGTCGACAGCACAGAAACAGCTTTTCAGCTTGACTGGGAACTTGTGCGCGCCGGGATTGCCTTTGCAGATCAGCAATGGCTATCTGCCATCGGCTGGGGAGGAACTGAGGGTCCAAAACAGCCTTTCCAGTGGCAAAAGAGGCACTACAACATTCATGACGGGGAGTGGAGAAACACCACCGAGGCGGATGCGAAATGGTGGGCCGCCAATGCCATGGGGTGGGAAATCAGGGCGCTATGCCTTGTGCCGCTCCAAAAAGGAACCGGCCATGAATAAGCAACAGGCAGGGACTTTGATGCAAGAGCGCCGACCTGGAGCGCTGAACCGGGCGACTGAGCTTCAGCGAAACAACCCCGGCTGGAGCTGGCTCAAATGCTGCTCTCGGGCAAAGCTGGAATG
>JAGXRS010000359.1 GCA_018335615.1 Hydrogenophaga sp.
CGACACCTACCGCGCCAGCGGCGCCGGCGGCCAGCACATCAACAAGACCGATTCGGCCGTGCGTGTGACGCACCTGCCCACCGGCCTCACCGCCGAGTGCCAGGACGGCCGCAGCCAGCACAGCAACAAAGCCAAGGCCCTGCAGGTGCTGCAGGCGCGGCTGCAGGAAAAAGACCGCAGCGAACGCGCCGCCAAGGAAGCCGCCACGCGCAAAGGCCTCATCGGCAGCGGCGACCGCAGCGACCGCATCCGCACCTACAACTTCCCGCAGGGCCGCCTGACCGACCACCGCATCAACCTCACGCTGTACAAGCTGCTGATGGTGATGGAAGGCGACCTGGACGAGGTGGTGCACGCGCTGCAGGTGGCCCGCGGCGCCGAGCTGCTGGCCGAGCTGGAACAGCGCAACAGCCTCTGACCGGCATGACACACACCGCACGCACGCTCGGTCAGGCGCTGGCGCAGGCCCGCGAACAGGGGCTGGACCGGCTGGACGCGCAGATGCTGCTGCTACAGGCACTGGGCCGCCCCACGGATCAGCGCGCGTGGCTGCTGAGTCACGACACCGACCCCGTGCCGGATAGCGCGGAGGCGCGGTTCGACACGCTTGCCCAGCGCCGCCTGAACGGCGAGCCCATGGCCTATCTCACCGGCGAGCAGGAGTTCTTCGGGCTGATGCTGCACGTGGACCCGCGCGTGCTCGTGCCCCGTGCCGACACCGAGACCCTGGTGGAGTGGGCGCTGGACGTCCTGCGCAGCGCACCGAGCAGCGGGGCAGGCGCCGAGGTGCTGGACCTGGGGACCGGCAGTGGCGCGATCGCTCTGGCCGTCCAGTCGGCTTGTCCGGTTGCCCGTGTGAGCGCCACCGACGCCAGCCCGCTGGCGCTGGCGGTGGCACGTGCCAACGCCGCTCGTCTGCACCTGGCTGTCGGTTTCCACGCAGGCCACTGGCTGGACGCGGTGCCCGGTCGCCTGTTCGACCTGATCGTCAGCAACCCGCCCTACATCGCCGACCACGACCCCCATCTGCCGGCGCTCGCCCATGAGCCCCGCTCCGCCTTGACGGCGGGCAGCGACGGTCTGGACGATCTGCGCGCCATCATCAACGGGGCGGCCGCGGGCGCCCTGCGTCCCGGCGGCTGTCTGCTGCTGGAGCACGGGTACGATCAGGCCCCAGCCGTACGACAGCTGCTCCAGTCAGCGGGTTTCGACCAGGTCAGCAGCCGCACCGACCTCGCGGGCATCGAGCGCTGCAGTGGAGGCTGCTGGCCGCAGCAGCGATAATCGGCCCTGTTTCCGGGTCGCTTCCGACCCATCCGCCAAAGGACCCCAGCCATGAGCGACGCCCAAACCCGAATCGACCAACTGGTCAAATCCAACGACATCGTGCTCTTCATGAAGGGCAACGCGAGTTTCCCCATGTGCGGCTTCTCCGGCCGCGCCATCCAGATCCTGAAGGCCTGCGGCGTCGAGCCCAAGACCATCCAGACTGTCAACGTGCTGGAAGACGACGGCATTCGCCAGGGCATCAAGGAATACAGCAACTGGCCCACCATTCCACAGCTCTATGTCAAGGGCGAGTTCATTGGCGGCTCGGACATCATGATGGAGATGTACGAATCGGGTGAGCTGCAACAGGTGATCACCGGCCAGGCCTGATCCCCCACCACGCGAGGTTCAACCTGCACCAGCACACGGCCACCTTCGGGTGGCTTTGTTGTTTCTGGCTGCACCACGCCGGTGCGCGTTGGGCGAGGTCTCGCTGTCAACGCCATTTCCCCCGGGCTTTTCCTGCATTGAGATCCGGCACGGCTTGTGCTTGAATGAAAGCGTTGCCGAACCCATCAAGGAGAACCGCATGAGCTCCCGCAGCCTGGTCCCTTCAACCTCTCTCGGACTGCCCATCGCACAGATGCGCAGCGTGTTCAGTGCCGACGACGTCGAGCGCAAACTGGCCAAGCTGCAGGCCAGCGGCAACGAGCGCGAGTTCGATGTGCTGCGCAACACCTGGCAGCGCATGCTGGAGCGCGGCCCGCAGCGCTTCGCGGTCAAGCCTTCGGGCGTGCCCGACATGGCGCCGTTGTACGACCTGCTGCCCAATTTTGGTGACGTGCTGGATGACGTGAAGCGCCACGTCGCCCTGAGCCAGGACAGCCGCGACAGCCTGGAGGTCACGCCCATCCTGCTGCTCGGGCCCCCGGGCGTGGGCAAGACCCATTTCGCGCGACAGATTGCCGACCTGCTGGGCACCAGCATGAGCCTGGTGCCCATGAGCTCCATGACGGCCGGCTGGCTGCTGTCGGGTTCGTCGTCGCAATGGAAAGGCGCCAAGCCGGGCAAGGTGTTTGAAGCCCTGGTGGACGGCCAGTATGCGAATCCGGTGATCGTGGTGGACGAAATCGACAAGGCCAGCGCCGACGCCCAGTACGACCCGCTGGGCGCGCTCTACAGCCTGCTGGAGCACGACACGGCGCAGAATTTCGTGGACGAATTCGCCGAGGTTCCCATCGACGCCAGCCAGGTGATCTGGATCACCACCGCCAACGACGAGCGCGCCATTCCCGAGCCCATCCGCAACCGGATGAACGTTTTCGAGATCGCCCCGCCCTCGCCCGAGGCGGCGCGCAAGATCGCGGCCCACCTGTACCGCGGCATCCGGGGTGAACACGACTGGGGGCAGCGCTTCGACCCCGAACCAGCCGACGACGTGCTCGACCAGCTGGCCGCCCTGGCGCCGCGCGAAATGCGCCGGGCACTCGTGACCGCCTTTGGCAACGCCCGCCTGGACAACCGCTACACGCTGGAGCCCCAAGACCTGCCGCGCACCGGTGGCGCCAAAAGCCGGATCGGTTTCCTTCAGTGAGCCGGCGCACCGGCGTTCTCAAACGTCGGCGTGCGTCCAGTTCCGGGCTGCCGCGTACACCGCGTTGGGGTACTCGGCGCGCCCCCGGCTTCCGTTGTAGCGCCCCAGGGCCATGAACATGTCGCCGCGTTCGCGGTCGAGGTAATGGCGCAGGATCACGCAGCCGAAACGTATATTGGTCTGCATGTGAAACAGCTGCGCCGGATCGCCGTCGCCGATCACGCGCGACCAGAACGGCATGATCTGCATGTAGCCTCGCGCACCCACGCTGGAGATCGCGAATTTTCGAAACGCGCTTTCCACCTGGATCAGACCGAGCACCAGCGTCACGTCCAGGCCCGCCCGGCGACTCTCGTACCAGACGGTCTGCAAGAATTCAACGCGGGTCTGGAAGTCGGGTTTGCGACGGTGCAAGCGATCACCCATGGCACCGAGCCAGCGCAGGTAGACCAGCCGCTTCTCCATGTCGCTGAACTCGGGTACAGGCGGAGCACCACGGGCCACGGCTGCGCTCAGCGCGCTGCGCACCGAATCGGCCAGCGGTTCTTCCAGTTGCCCCCCGGCCAGCGCAAGACCAGGGACTGCCGAGGCGCCGACCAACAGCGTGAGGCTGGAAGCCGACAGCAGGCAGCGCCTGCGCGTCAGCCCTGCACGGGCACCGGCATCAGCTTCGGCAGCCGTACCAGATGCCTGCGGAATGGGCCCGGACCCGGCGCGCGACCCGGATTTCATCCGGCAATCTTGCCCTTCAGCCAGGCCGGCAGCTCGACCACCGCCACGGGTGTGGCGGCGGCGTCGCGCCGATGCTGGTACTCCACCTGTCCGCTTTTCAGCCCGCGGTCGCCGATGGTCACGCGGTGGGGCACACCGATGAGCTCCCAGTCAGCGAACATCGCACCCGGGCGCTCGCCGCGGTCGTCCAGCAGCACGTCAACACCCTGCGCCAGCAACGCTGCATACAGCGCCTCGGCTGCGGCCTTCACCTCTGCGCTGCGGTCCATGCCGATGGGGCAGATCACCACCGTGAAAGGCGCGAGTGCGTCAGGCCAGATGATGCCGCGCGCGTCGTGGTTCTGCTCGATGGCAGCCGCTGGCAGCCGGGTGACGCCGATGCCATAGCAACCCATCTCGAAATGCGCGGGCTTGCCGTCTTCACCGAGGAAGGTGGCATTCATGGCCCTGCTGTACTTGGTGCCCAGGTAGAAGATATGGCCCACCTCGATGCCCCGCTCGATCGCCAGCACGCCACGCCCATCGGGCGATGCGTCACCCTCGACCACATTGCGCAGATCGGCCACCACGTCGGGTTCGGGCAAGTCACGGCCCCAGTTCACCCCGGTCATGTGGAAATCGGGTTCGTTGGCACCGCAGATCCAGTCGGCCATGACGGCCACCTCGCGGTCCACCACCAGCTTCACCGGCTGCCGCAGCCCGATGGGACCGAGGTAGCCCGGCTTGCAACCGAAGTGCGCTTCGATCTCACCGAGCGTGGCGAAGCGGAAGCCGGCATTCAGGCCGGGCACCTTGCCGACCTTGACCTCGTTCATGTCGTGATCGCCACGCAGCAACAACAGCCAGACCTGCGAGCCGACGATTTCGCCGCGTTCGTTCAGCGTGTCCGTGGCCAACACCAGTGACTTCACGGTGGTGGCCAGCGGCACGCCCAGCAGCTGTGCCACGTCGGCACAGGTGCTCTTGCCCGGGGTAGGCGTCCTGGCCATGACAGCCAAGGCGGCCGGGCGCGGGCCCGCGGGCGCCAGCGCCTCGGCTTTCTCCATGTTGGCCGCGTAGTCGCTGGTGGGGCAGTAGACGATGGCGTCTTCGCCCGTGGCGGCGATGACCTGGAACTCTTCACTCAGATCCCCGCCGATCGCGCCGCTGTCGGCCGCCACCGCGCGGTAGCGCAGGCCGAAACGGTCAAAGATGCGCCGGTACGCATCGGCCATCACCTCATAGCTCTTCTTGGCCGCGGCTTCGTCACGGTCGAAGCTGTAGGCGTCCTTCATGATGAACTCGCGCCCGCGCATCAGACCAAAGCGCGGCCGGCGCTCGTCGCGAAACTTGGTCTGGATCTGGTACAGGTTCTTGGGCAGCTGCTTGTAACTGCGCAACTCTTGGCGGGCGATGTCAGTGACGACTTCCTCGCTGGTGGGCTGCACGATGAAATCGCGGTCGTGCCGGTCCTTGATACGCAGGAGTTCAGGCCCCATCTTCTCGAAGCGCCCGGTTTCCTGCCAGAGTTCGGCCGGCTGGATCACTGGCATGGTCAGCTCCACCGCGCCGGCCCGGTTCATCTCTTCACGGATGATGGCCTCGACCTTGTGGATCACGCGCAGCCCCATGGGCATGTAGCTGTAAATGCCGGCGCCGAGCTTCTTGATCATGCCCGCACGGGTCATGAGCTGGTGGCTGACAACCTCGGCATCGGCCGGGGCTTCTTTCAGGGTCGTGATCAGGAACTGGGAAGCTTTCATGGGCAGGGGCTGCCAATGTGGCAGCAGGGTTCAGCAAGAACAGTGGAGGGTTTTCATCGGGACGAAATGAGGCACCGCTGAAGAGAAACCTGAGGGTATCGGCCTCTCGATGGGTGGGCGATCACTTCGCAAGGCACCAATGGCGATGCATAATGAATACAGTTTAAAAATTTGGGGTTGATTATGCTTGACAGGGAAGGCTTCAGGCCCAATGTCGGCATCATTCTGCTCAACCAGAGAAACCAGGTGTTCTGGGGCAAACGCATCCGCTCCCACTCCTGGCAGTTCCCGCAAGGTGGCATCGATCGGGGTGAAACACCCGAGCAAGCGATGTACCGCGAACTGCACGAGGAAGTGGGCCTGATGCCCGAACACGTGAGTATTGTGGCCCGCACGCGGGACTGGTTGCGCTACGAGGTGCCTGACCGTTTCATTCGACGCGACGCACGGGGTCATTACAAGGGTCAAAAGCAGATCTGGTATTTGCTGCGCTTGGTGGCGCACGACTGGAACCTGAACCTGCGCGCGACCAGCCACCCCGAGTTCGACGCCTGGCGCTGGCACGACTACTGGGTCCCGCTGGACGTGGTGGTCGAGTTCAAGCGGGGCGTCTACGAGATGGCCCTCACCGAACTGGCGCGATACTTGCCACGCCACGACCAACGCAACCGCTTCCTGCGAGGTGGCGCTCGATCCTTTCGCCACGGGGACGAGGCCGAGGCAGCGCACCCGCCCTTCGTGGGCATGCCCCCCGGGCTGGAACTGCCGCCCGGCGCCAGCTTCGATCCGGACCCGCAAAGCAATCTTCGAAACGCCACCGAGCGTTCCCTGCTCGCCCATCCGAAGCAATGACCGGCCCAAGGGGCAAAAAAACGCCAGGGTTTCGCCTGCGGGGCGGCGCGCACCCAGGAATTTTTACGCGGCATGCTCCCTGCTGATCCTTGCGACTCCGCTCAGCTGGACCTCGCCCGGAACGTGGACGGGTTGTTGACGGAAAACCCAGCGCCACCCGGCGTCGGCCAGGCGGGCCACGTTGCCCCGTGCAACTCGGGCCGACTGGATCAGCTTGAGCCTTAGCTGCGGGTCAGCACCAGGTTGTCTCGGTGGATCATCTCGGGCTCCGCGGCATAACCCAGCAAGCGCTCAAAATCGGATGATGATTTGCGGCACAGCAGGCGGGCTTCCGAACTGGCGTAGTTCGCCAGGCCTCGGGCCACTTCCCGCCCCTGGCTGTCACAAACAGCAATCACGTCGCCACGGGAAAAATCGCCATCCACCGAGGTCATGCCGATGGGCAGGAGGCTCTTGCCTTCGCCCACGATCTTGACCACCGCCCCGTCGTCCACTCGCACCGATCCGCGCATCTGCAAATGATCGGCCATCCAGCGCTTGCGGGCCTGGTGTTTGGCCGTTTGCGCCAGCAGACAGGTGCCGATGGCTTCGCCTGCGCACAAGCGCAACAGGACCTGCGGCTCGCGGCCCCAGGCAATGATGGTGGAGGCACCCGAACCAGCCGCTCGCTTGGCCGCCAGGATCTTGGTGATCATGCCGCCACGACCGATGCTGGAGCCGACCCCCCCGGCCATCGCTTCCAGCACGGGATCGCCAGCACGCGCCACATGCACGAACTGGGCGGTCGGGTCACGCCGCGGGTCGGCCGTGTACAGACCTTTTTGGTCCGTCAGGATCACCAGCACATCGGCTTCCACCAGGTTCGCCACCAGCGCGCCCAGCGTGTCGTTGTCACCGAACTTGATCTCGTCGTTGACGACCGTGTCGTTCTCGTTGATCACCGGTACAACCCCCAGTTGCAGCAAGGTCACCAGCGTTGAACGGGCATTGAGATAGCGCTCCCGGTCTGCCAGATCGGCGTGGGTGAGCAATACCTGCGCGCTGCCAACGCCACAGGCGCGCAGCTTGGTCTCGTACATCTGCACCAGCCCCATTTGCCCGACGGCGGCCGCGGCCTGCAACTCGTTGATCTCCTGGGGACGGACTGTCCAGCCAAGGCGTTTCATGCCCTCAGCCACCGCGCCGCTGCTGACCATGATCAACTCACGCCCCTGCTTCACGAGGGCGGCCAGCTGTTCGCTCCACTGGCCGATGGCCTCTTCGTCCAGTCCACGCCCTTCGTTGGTCACCAGACTGGAACCCACCTTCACGACGATGCGGCGGGCGGTTTGGAGCACCGGCGCCGACGCAAGCTCCAGGACATTCATCGAGACTTCAGGCTGCATGGTGGAGACGCGCGCCATTGCACGCTTGGATGAACAAAAAACTCGGAGGCGATCAGCCCGCGTCGGGCGCGTTCACAAACCGCGGATCGATATCGACGGGCGCCTGTTGTGCCTGATGCACCTTGGCGATGTGCTCATACACCTTCTGCACCAGCATCTCGCAACCCTCACGCGTGAGCGCCGAGATCTCGAACACGGGGCCCTTGTATTTCAGGCGCTTCACAAAGTCTTTGACCAGCGCCTCGCGCTCCTCGGCCGGCACCATGTCCAGCTTGTTGAGCACCAGCCAGCGCGGCTTCTCGTGCAGCTTGGGATCGAACTTCTTGAGCTCGGCCACGATGGCCTTGGCCTGCGCCACGGGGTCGACACCATCGTCAAACGGGGCCACGTCCACAAGATGCAGCAGCAGGCGGGTGCGCTGCAGGTGGCGCAGGAACTGGTGGCCCAGACCCGCTCCCTCCGAGGCGCCTTCGATCAGTCCAGGCACGTCGGCCACGACGAAACTCTTTTCCGGCGCGACGCGCACCACGCCCAGGTTGGGATGCAGCGTGGTGAAGGGGTAGTCCGCGATCTTGGGGCGGGCATTGGAAATGGCCGAGATCAGCGTGGACTTGCCTGCGTTGGGCATACCGAGCAGACCCACATCGGCCAGCACTTTCAGCTCCAGCCTGAGCGTCTTGCGATCCCCTGGCCAGCCCATCGTCTTCTGGCGCGGTGCACGGTTGGTCGAGCTCTTGTAGTGCATGTTGCCAAAGCCGCCGTCACCGCCCTTGGCGATGATGATCTGCTCGCCGGGTTGCAGCAGCTCGTGCAGCACTTCGCCGGTTTCGGCATCCGCGATGATGGTGCCGACCGGCATCTTCAGCACGATGTCGTCACCCTTGACACCGAACATGTCAGAACCTTTCCCGTGCTCGCCGCGGTGTGCCTCGAAGCGGCGCGTGTAGCGGAAATCCACCAGCGTGTTCAGGCTCGCGTCGGCCACCGCGTAGATGTTGCCGCCCCGGCCGCCATCGCCGCCGTCGGGTCCGCCGAACTCCTTGTACTTCTCATGACGGAACGACGCGCAGCCGTTGCCGCCATCGCCCGCAGCGACATCGATCGTGGCTTCGTCCACAAATTTCATGACTGTCTTTCCAGCAACATCTCAAACAAGGGATGGAATGTCTGAACATCCCAAGACCAGCAATACAAAAAGCCCGCGCGTGCGGGCCTTTTGTATGGAGGTCGTCACCAGCGCCACTGGATCGCCCGGCAGTTCAGGCCTGGCCACCCAATGGCACCCCACATCACAAAGGCGTGATGCTGACGGTCTGGCGGTTCAGTTCGCCCTTGATGGCGAAGCTGACGCGGCCATCGACCGTGGCAAAAATCGTGTGGTCCTTGCCCAGGCCCACGTTCAGACCGGGGTGGAACTTGGTGCCGCGCTGGCGCACGATGATCGAGCCTGCGCTGACCACTTCGCCGCCGAACGCTTTCACGCCGAGCATCTTGGGCTTGGAATCGCGCCCGTTTCGCGTTGAGCCGCCGCCTTTTTTCTGTGCCAT
>JAGXRS010000360.1 GCA_018335615.1 Hydrogenophaga sp.
GGTGAGGCGGTCGAGCAGGCGGGCCACGGCGTGCGCGTCGGGGCGCAGCACGGCGCCGGCCAGCCAGGGCGACAGCGGGGAGGGTGGTGCCGTGTCGGGTGGCCCTTTGTCCCACGCCGGATCGGGCAGATCGGCCGTGACCGCGCGCACCACACCGAGCCAGGGTGCCCACTCCGGGTGGGCCTGGGCCAGTGCGTCGAGCCGGGCGAAGGCATTGACGGGGGGCTTCGGGGGTGCGGTGGCGGCGCTCATCGGCGACCGAAGCCTTGCGCCTGGCTGGCCGTGTCCAGCGCGGGCGTTTCGCCGGGCACCTGTTGATCGGTGTGGTGGTAAGGGCGGGAGCCTTCGTGCATGCGCACGATGGCGGGGCGGTTGCCCGTGTCACCACCCGGACCCCCGCCCTGGGTGCGCGTGGCCTCGGGGCTGGTGCACGCGGCGAGCAACACGGTGCACAGGATCGGAAGAAATCTCATGGCGCATTCACCTCCGGTACAAACACCACCGCCGTGCGCACCAGAAAGCCGCCGACCAGCACCAGCACGGCCATCATCGGCAGGCCACCCAGGCCGAGCGGGTTGCGGCGCCTCGCCGCCAGCAGCGGCAACACGATGCCAATGGCAATGCCCACTGCCAGCACCACGCCCCAGATGTTGAGCCAGCCGCGGGCCGCGGGGCCCAGCGACACGAACAGGGCGATGAACACCAGCACCTGCACCCCCGCCAGCCACACCCAGATGCGCTGCAGCGCGGTCACGCCGGGGCTGAGCCAGCCCACGCCGCTGGCCACCAGGGCCAGCAGGGCAGCGGCCATGGTCACGGCCGACACGATGAACAGCAGGCCAAACAGCGGCGTGTCCGACCACACCGGGCGGTTCAGCACCGACAGCATGACACCGGTGTAGCCCATCACATGCAATGCCAGCAGCGAGCCCAGCAAGGCCACCAGCATGCCGACGATGCCCAGCGGGCGCAGCCGCTGCGCCCAGCGCCACTGCGGGCGCTTCAGCTCGGCAAAGGCCGAGACGAAGGACAGCGTCGCAAAGAAACTGAACAAGGGCACCGCCCACGAGCCAGTCGACATGGGCACCCAGTACTTGAACATGGGGCGCCAGGTGTGGTTCTGGATCAGCAGGTGCCAGAAGCGGTCTGGCCGGGACAGGTCGACGATGAGCACCACGCCGATCACCAGCATCACCGGCAGCGTGATCAGGTAGCCCAGCTGCGCCAGGCGGCGGTCGCTCTGGCGGCCGACCATGTCGATCATGGCGGAGAGGAAGTAGGTGCCGCCGGCCAGCGCGCCCAGCATGAAGTACAGCACGATCAGCCAGTGCCAGTGCGGCGAGGCCGTGAACCAGGTGCTGCTGGGCGCGTCGATCATGGTCAGTCTCCCCTGGCGTCGTCGGCCTCGCCGGCGCGCCGTTCACGGAAATTGAACAGGCTCACCAGGCCCACCACGAGCGCACCCAGCATGGTGGCCAGCGCGCCCGGCACCAGGTGGCGGGTGGGCATCTTGGGGTCGGGCGGCAGGCCGTACACCTCGGGCTTGTCCACCAGCAGGAAGAAGGCGTTGAGCCCGCCCAGGAACTTGTCGTCGGCGCCGTAGAGCACGGCGCGCGATTCGCCGGCCGCGTGCAGCTGGTCCACCCGGCGGTTGGCGCGCTCCTTCAGTTCCCGGATGGGGCCGAATGTGATCGAGTCGGTCGGGCAGGCCTGCGAACACGCGGGCTCCATGCCGACCTGCAGGCGGTCGTAGCACAGCGTGCATTTCTGGGCCGTGTTGGACACCGGGTTGATGTCGATCACGCCGAAGGGGCAGGCCGCCAGGCAGGCCTTGCAGCCGTTGCAGGTGTCGGACTGGATGACCACCGTGTCGAACTCGGTGCGGATGATGGCACCGGTCGGGCAGACCTCCAGGCAGCCCGCCTGCACGCAGTGCTTGCACACGTCGCTGAGCATGGTCCAGCGGCCGTCGCGGCGGTTCTCGTCGATCTGCTCGACGAATTTCACGTGGCGCCAGTGCGTGCCGTCGAGCCGGCGCGTGTTGTCGTAGCTGTCACCCGACAGGGTGCGGCGGTCGTCGTCCAGTGCGGGCAGCTGGTTCCACTGCTTGCACGCCACCTCGCAGGCCTTGCAGCCGATGCACACGGTCGGGTCGGTGAAAAAGCCCATCGGTTCGGACATGGCGGTTCCTCAGGCTTTCTGAACGTCACACACAAAGGTCTTGCCTTCGTGGATGCTCACGTTGGGGTCGCCGACCAGGGCGGTCAGTTCGTTGGCGGCGTCGCCGGTGCTCAGGCCTTCCCAGCCCCAGTGGAAGGGCATGCCGACCTGGTGCACGGTGCGCCCGGCGATCTGCAGCGGCTGCATGCGCCGCGTCACCAGCGCCTTGGCGTGCACCGACGCGCGCGGGCTGGTGATGCGCACGCGGTCGAGGTTGCTGATGCCTTTGGCGCGGGCCAGTTCGGGCGACAGTTCCACGAACACCTCGGGCTGCAGCTCGGCCAGCCAGGGGTTCCAGCGGCTCATGGCACCCGATAGGTAATGCTCGGTCAGCCGGTAGGTGGTGATGATGTGCGGGTACTTCGGGTCGGCCAGCGGCGCCAGCTGGTTGCCGGCCACGTCCCAGTATTTGAAGACCGGGCTGGACTGCTGCGCGTACAGCGGGTTGCGCACCACCGACTCGGCGGGTTCGTAGTGGGTGGGCAGCGGGCCGTCCACCAGGCCTTCGGGCACGTACAGCCAGCCCACGCCATCGCCCTTGAGGATGAAAGCGTCGGTGCCCGAGTGCGCCTCCATGCCGGTGGCGCCGGGCGGCGGCCGGTAGCCCGGCGGCTTGGTCTCGGGGAAGTCGGGCACGTCCAGCCCGGTCCATTTCGCTTGTGCCTCGTCCCACCACACGTACTTCTTGCGTTCGCTCCAGGGGCGGCCCTGCGGGTCGGCCGACACACGGTTGTAGATGATGCGGCGGTTGGACGGCCAGGCGAAACCCCAGCCCAGGTGCGCGCCTTTGACGCCCGGCGGGTCGGCGTCGCGGTTGGCCGAGCGGTTCTCGTTGGCTGAAGGGAACACGCCGCAGTAGATCCACGAGGCGCAACTGGTGGAACCGTCGTCGGCCAGCTCCTGTGGGCCGCTCAGGTGGCGGGCCGTGTTGGCGCTGAAGTAGCCGTTGATCTCCTTGAGGATCTTCAGCGACGAGGGTTCGCCGCGCTCGCGGTCGGTGGGGTCCTCGGCCTCGTAGTCCCAGACCAGGTGCTGGAAACCTTCGTCGCGCGGCAGCGTGGAGCCGGCATACAGGCGTTTGAGGCGCTTGCCCAGCTCGTAGGTGAAGTACATGTCGGAGCGGCAGTCGCCCGGCGCCTCGGCCGCCTTGTAGTGCCACTGCAGCAGGCGCTGGGTGTTCGTGAAGCTGCCGTCGTACTCGGCCACCTGCGCCGAGGGGAAGAAGAACACCTCGGTCTGGATGTCGGCCGTGGAAATCTCGCCGGACTGCACCTCGGGCGCGGTCTTCCAGAACATCGAGGTCTCGTGCAGCCAGTTGTCTTTCACCACCAGCCACTCCAGCTGGCGCAGGCCCGAACGCTCCAGCTTGGCGTTGAGCGAGGTGGCCGGGTTCTGCCCGATGCAGAACATGCCCTTCACACGGCCCTGGTTCATGGCCACGAACATGGGCATGTGCGAGTGGTCGCCGTAGATCTTGGGGTGCCAGTGGTAGCCGAAGTCGTTCTCGCGCGTGGCGGCTTCGCCATACATCGACTTCAGGTACGACACCATGAACTTCGGTGTGTTGGCCCAGTAGCCGGTGGGCTTGGTTTCCTTGGCCAACCACTGGCCCAGCGTGGCGTGCGGCTCCAGCGCCGAGGGCGCCGACATGTAGCCGTGGATCGAGTGGTAGAGCGTGGGGATGTCGGTCGAGCCCTGGATGGACGCATGGCCGCGCAGCGCCACGATGCCCGCTCCCGGGCGGCCCACGTTGCCCAGCAGCAGCTGCAGCAGCGCGGCGCAGCCGATGATCTGCACGCCGTAGGTGTGCTGCGTCCAGGCCACGGCGTAGGCAATCGAGCTGGTGCGCTCGGCGCCCGAGTTGTCCAGCAGCGTCTGCGCCACGCGCAGGAAGAGGTCGCGCGGGCAGCCGGTGACCTGCTCGACCATCTCGGGCGTGTAGCGCGAGAAATGCCGGCGCACGATCTGCAGCACACAGCGCGGGTCCTGCAGGCTCTCGTCGCGCGCGGCCGGCGGCTGCGCCAGCGCCTTCACCACGTTGTCATACGGGGGACCGCCGGCGGCCACCTGGGCGGCCTGCGACGCGCGTTGTTCCTGCGGCCCGCCACCGTCTTCGCGCGCGGTCTCGCGCGGCCCGCCGCCCTGGTTGCTGCCGCTGCCGCCTTCACC
>JAGXRS010000361.1 GCA_018335615.1 Hydrogenophaga sp.
TTTTCATGTGACCGACCTCGACGAGGCCCGCCGTTTCTACGGCGGCGTGCTCGGCTGCCAGGAAGGCCGCAGCACCGATACCTGGGTGGACTTCGATTTCTTCAGCCACCAGATTTCGCTGCACCTAGGCCAACCCTTCAAGACCACGCGCACCGGCCGGGTGGGCGACCACCTGGTGCCCATGCCGCATTTCGGCCTGGTGATGCTGCTGCCGGCCTGGCAGGCACTGGCCGAGCGCCTGCAAGCCGCCGGCATCGACTTCGTGCTGCCGCCGCAGCAGCGCTTTGCTGGACAGCCCGGCGAGCAGTGGACCCTGTTTTTCTGCGATCCGTTCGGCAACCCGATCGAGGTGAAGGGCTTCGCCTCGCTCGAGCAGGTCTACGCCAGCTGACCTGGCGCCAGGTCTGGGCGATCAGCCACCAGCGGCGATCTTCTGCCCGGCGTCACGCCACTCGGGGAAACCGCCGCGGAACCAATGCACCTTGGTGAACCCGGCCTTCAGCGCGGCCTGGCTCGCCTTGTAGCTTTTCCAGCACTCGGCGCCGTTGCAGGCGAAGATCAATTCGACGCTCCGATCGGTCCCCAGTGACGCGGTGTCGAACTGGTCGAGCGAGGCGTCGTAGTCGGCATCCTTGGCGCTTTTCTCGCCATAGGGCACCAGCCTGGCGCCGGGCACATGGCCGGCCTTGAACTCGGCATCGGTGCGGGTGTCGATGTAGCGCGCGCCGCGCTGCAGCATCTGTGCCACGGCCGCTGCGTCCACCACCTGCGCGCCGCTCAGGCTGCGCGGCGTGAAGTAGCCCAGGGTGGACACGTACTTGAAGTCATCGCCTTTGAGCGCGACCGTGTTCGAACCGTCATTCAGTACGGCGCCGGCCGCCAGGGCGTCGCCCAAAGCAGCGCGAAAGCCCTCGGCATCGACCTTGCTGTCATCACGCAACGCCACGCTCAGGCCGGGCACGCTGCGGGTTTCCATGACCACACGCAGCTTTTCACCCGCGGCTGACCAGCGATCGAACACGGCGCGTTCCACCGCCACCACATCGCAGCGGCGCAGCTGCAGGCAGGGCAACAGGGCGTCCTGGTAGCGGGTCTGGAACAGGGGGCCGAAGTGGCGCTTGATGGTGGTGTTGGCGGCGTTGATCTCGCCGCGCAGCAGGTAGGTCACCACGCTGTCCTGCTGGGGCAGGCCCAGCCGTTTGCCCTGGGCCTGGGCCAGGCTGGTGATGGCGCTGTCGGCCGGTGCCACCAGCACCGCCTGCACCGGGCGGTCCAGGCCGAGCACCGGGGTGTAGCCGTAACGCACCGCGCTGCCCACCACATGGGCCGGGGCCACGTACACATCGTGGATGCGGGAGCGGGTGGTCTGCAGGTCGGCGGTGGCGTCGGTGGAGATCGCGGTGGCGCTGCTGCTGCCTGGCGCGGCCTTGCGCAGTGCCTGCTCGATCGCCGTCTTCCAGGCGTTGTAAACCGCGAAACGCGACTGCTCGGCCTGGTCACCCGGGTTGATGAGCACCCGGGTCTGGGCTTGTGCGCCCAGAGCGCCGCCCACCAGGGTGAGCAGGGCCAGACGTCGGGCGAAGCGGGCGGCAGCGAAACAGCGGTATTTCATAAGATCAGCCAGGGCCTCTGGATATAAGGAGGCACTTATTCTAGAAACACCCCAGCGGGCGTGAAAGCGATGACCGTTCGTCGCCGTCAGACGGTTGACACGGGCGCCCGCGTGCTCGCCCGTGCCACCGTGTTCCGCTGGTCAGGCGTCCAGCGGTGCAATCGTCTGCTGGATGGCGCCAAAGACGCTCTGACCGTCCAGGCCCTTCATCTCGATCTGGATCGTGTCACCAAACTTCATGAAGGCGGTGGAAGGCTGGCCGTCGAGGATGGTCTCGATGGCGCGCTTCTCGGCGATGCAGCTGTAGCCCTTGGGCCATTCCTTCTTGCCGTCGACCTCGATCGACTTGTTGCTCACCGTGCCGCTGCCCACGATAGAGCCGGCGCGCACGCGGCGCGTCTTGGTGATGTGGGCGATCAGCTGGCCGAAGTGGAAGGTCATTTCGGGGCCGGCTTCGCACTGGCCCACCTGTTGGCCGTTCCAGGTCGATTCCAGCGTGAGGTGCACGCGGCCGCCCTGCCAGGCCGTGCCCAGCTCGTCGGGCGTGACGGCCACCGGGCTGAAGGCGGTGGCCGGCTTGCTCTGGAAGAAGCCGAAACCCTTGGCCAGTTCGGCCGGGATCAGGTTGCGCAGCGACACGTCGTTCACCAGCATCAGCAGGCGCACACCGTCCAGCGCCTGCTCGGGCGTGGCGCACATGGGCACGTCGCCCGTGACCACGGCAATCTCGGCCTCGAAGTCGATGCCATAGTCTTCGCTGGGCACCACCACGTCGTCGCGCGGGCCGATGAAGTCGTCGCTGCCGCCCTGGTACATCAGGGGGTCGTGGTAGAAGGACGCCGGCACCTCGCTGTTGCGCGCCGCGCGCACCAGCTCCACGTGGTTGATGTAGGCCGAACCGTCCGCCCACTGGTAGGCGCGCGGCAGCGGCGCCATGCACTGGGCCGGATCGAACGGAAAGGCGTGGCGTGCCTTGCCCTGGTTCAGCGTGACATACAGGTCGTGCAACTGGGGGCTGATGAAGTTCCAGTCGTCCAGCGCCTGCTGAAGCGTGTGGGCGATGCCGGTCGCATAATGGGCCGTGGTCAGGTCGCGCGAGACCACCACCAGTTGTCCGTCACGCGAGCCGTCTTTGTATGTGGCGAGTTTCATGCTGTCTCCTGCAAAGGTTCGTGGATGGCATGAACGGACCCCGGGCGCCCCTCACGGCCACCCGGCGCACTCCCGACAGAGTGGTCCATGCGCAAAATGATTACGTATAGTGAAATCGGTTAACCTATTCGTAAAAGTAGATTTTAGACCAAAGCCCCGTCCGACGTGCAAGGCTTATTGCACGGCCCGGAACTTGCCGGGCGAGCCACTGGCCCCTTCTGATTGAACGCGCGATGTCCGACACCTCTGTTTCCGACGCTCCCACCCACCGTGGCCGCCGCTCCGCCGCTGTCGAGTCTGACGCGCCCGAGGACGCCGAGCATGCGCGCGCCGGTATCCAGTCGGTCGAGGTGGGCTTCGAACTGCTCAATGCCCTGTCGCGCGCCACGGGTGCCCTGATGCTGCGCGACCTGGCGGCCGATGCCGGCATGAGCGCGGCCAAGGCCCACCGCTACCTGGTGAGCTTCCAGCGCATGGGCCTGGTGATGCAGGACCCGGTGAGCACCCGCTACGACCTGGGCCCGGCTGCGCTGCGCCTGGGGCTGGCCAGCCTGAGCCGCATCGACGCGGTGAAGCTGGCGCGCGAACGGGTGCCCGGGCTCCTAGCCGAGACCGGCCACACGCTGGCCATTGCGGTGTGGGGCAACCAGGGGCCGACCATGGTGCACTGGGCGGAAGCCCCGCAAACCGTGCCCGTGACGCTGCGCCTGGGCGATGTGATGCCGCTGCTCACCTCGGCCACCGGCCGCTGCTTTGCCGCCTTCATGGGCGAGGAAGGGCGTGATGCCCAGCGCGTGGCGCCGATGATCCGGGACGAACTGGCGCGCCTGCGCAAGCTGCCCGACAACGGGCTGGCGCTGATGGACGTACCGCGCACACCGCAAGACGTGCAGACCATCCTGGACGAAACACGCCAGCACGGCCTGGGTCGCGTGGTCCACAGCCTGTTGCCGGGTGTGGGCGGCTTCTGCGCGCCGGTGTTCGACGCACAGGGCCGGCTCGCGCTCGGGCTGGTCGTGCTGGGCTCGGTGGCCACGCTGGAAACCGACTGGCACGGCGCCCCCGCCGCCGCCCTGCTGCGCAGCGCGCGCCAGCTGAGCGCCGACCTCGGCCACCGCGCCGGCGCTGCCCCGCCAGCCTGACGCCATGCAACACCCGCCGCCAGTCCCCGGTACGCCCCGCTGGCCCCAGCTGGTGCTGCTGGGCACGGTGGTGGCGGGCGTGCACCTTGGGTTGCTGGTGGGCGAATGGCCCTTGTCGGCCAGCGATGCGGTGCCGCCTTCAGCGGCGGCCCTGTCGAAAAACCCGAACCCGTCCACCACCTCACCGAGCGCAGACCCTGCCAGCGCGCCCCAGCCCGCACCCGTACGCCCCGTGACCGTCAGCACCGTGCGCTGGG
>JAGXRS010000362.1 GCA_018335615.1 Hydrogenophaga sp.
CTCAGCCGCTTTTTTCCTGGCTGCGCCGATGCTTTTGTTGGTGGCGCGCACGAAGGCAGCAACGTCGCCTCCATGCTCGTATAAGATCGCCGCGCCAGCGCAATCTGTGGTTCTCTGGTTCATATTTGCTACTGTACCGAATCTGTAGCAAATGCAGAATGATGTGATGGAACGACGAAGCACAGGCCCGCTATACAGAAGCGAGAATCAGGGCCTAGAATTCACCCCTTGCCGCCATAGTTCAATGGATAGAACGAGCGCCTCCTAAGCGCTAGATACAGGTTCGATTCCTGTTGGTGGTACCACATGCAAGGCCGGAAGGGTTCAAAGCCTTCCGGCTTTTTTGTCTTCCGGTCGCTCAGCTCAGTCCGGCAGCACCGCCGTCACTTCGATCTCCACCTTCGCGCGCTCTTCCACCAAGGCGCTCACTTCCACACAGGTCATGGCGGGGAAGTGCTTGCCCATGATCTCCCGGTACACGCTGCCCAACTCGCGCAGGCGGGCGTTGTATTCCATGCGGTCCACGATGTACCAGGTCATGCGCACCATGTGCTCGGGGCCGGCGCCAGCGCAGGCCAGCACGGCGTGGACGTTGGCCAGGGCCTGGCGGGTCTGGGCGATGAAGTCGTCGCTCTCGAATTGCTGTTCGGCGTTCCAGCCGATCTGGCCGCCCACGAAGACGAGGGTGCCGCGCGCGGCAATGCCGTTGGCGTAGCCCTTGGGGATGGCCCAGCCGGGTGGTTGGAGGTGTTTCATGCGGTGCTTTCGGATGCGGGTGCGGGTTCGGGTTCAGCGCGGATCGGCGCCATTCGGTCGGCGGCGGTCAGCTGCGCGGCGCGGCGGCGGCTTGGCGCAGCGCAAAGCGCTGCAGCTTGCCGGTTTCGGTGCGCGGCAGCTGGTGCACGAACTGCACGTCGCGCGGGTATTTATAGGGCGCCAGGGTCTGCTTCACATGGTCTTGCAGCGCCTTCACCTGGGCCGCGTCGGCCGGCTCACCCGGCTTGAGCACCACGTAGGCCACCACCACCATGCCGCGTTCGTCGTCGGGCCGGCCGACCACGCCGCACTCGGCCACGGCCGGGTGCTGCAGCAGGCTGGCCTCCACTTCGGGCCCCGCCACGTTGTAGCCGGCGGTGATGATCATGTCATCGGTGCGGGCCTGGTAGAAGAAATAGCCGTCGGCGTCCTGGCTGAAGGCGTCGCCGGGGAAGTTCCAGCCGTCCTGCACGTATTGCGTCTGGCGCGGGTCGTCCAGGTAGCGGCAACCGGTGGGGCCGCGCACGGCGAGACGGCCAACCTGACCGCGCGACAGTTCCTCGCCGGCTTCGTTGACGATCCTGGCTTCGTAGCCCGGCACCACTTGGCCCACCGCGCCCCGGCGTACCGACTCGGGCGGGGACGAGATGAAGATGTGGAACATCTCGGTGGCGCCGATGCCGTCGGTCATCTCCAGGCCGCTGGCCTGCTTCCAGAGCTGGCGCGTGGCGTCGGGCAGGCCTTCGCCGGCGCTGACGCTGATGCGCAGGCGGCCGATGCCGTGCGTCTGTGCAAACGGGGCCATCTGGCGGTAGAAGGTGGGCGCGGTGTAGCAGATGGTGGCGCCCACGCGGCCGATCAGCTGCACCATCGCCTCGGGGGTGTAGGGGATGCTGGGGAAGTAGACCGAGGCGCCCGCCCACATGGGAAAGATCAGCAGCCCGCCCAGGCCGAAGGTGAAGGCCAGCGGGGGTGAACCCATCACGATGTCGTCGGGCGTGGCGCGCAGCACGTGGCGCGGCCAGGTGTCGCAGGCGGCCATCGCGTCGCGGTGGGTGTGCACGGCCGCCTTGGGCGTGCCGGTGGTGCCGGAGGTGAAGGCGAGCAGCGCGATGTCGGTGCCGGCGGTGGGGCAGGGCGTGGCCTGGTCGCTGTGCGCCTGTGCCCGTGATTCCAGCGACGTGGCGTCGGCTGCGTCGGCGGCGTTGAACACGCACAGCGGCAGACCGGCCGTGGTGTCGCTGGTGGCCAGCGCGGCTTTCAGCTCGTCCTGCAGCTTCGCATCGCACAGGGCGGCGCTGGGTTGCGCCTTGGCGATGATGCTGGCGAGTTCGCGGGCGCGCAGCAGCGGCATGGTGGCCACCGCCACCAGTCCGGCTTGCACCACGCCGAGCCAGGCCAGCGCCATGGCGATGGAGTTGCCGCCGCGCAGCAGCACGCGGTTGCCGGGCTGCAGGCCCATGTGTTGCGTGAGCACGTTTGCGATGCGGTTGACTTCCGCGCGGGCCTGCGCGTAGCTCAGCGTGCGCACGTCGCTGCGGAACAGCGGGCGGTCTGCATGGCCGGCGGCCTCGGCGCGGTCGAACAGCGTTTGCACCAGATTCAGTTGCGCGGGCTGCTGCAGCTCGGGGAGGTCGTAGCGCAGCTCGGGCCACTGATCCGGCGGAGGGAGCCGGTCGTGGACGAATCGGTCGGTCTGGGCGGACGTCATGTCATGTTCCTTCTCGCGGTGTGTCGGTTGAGCGTTTCGCCGGGCTCAACGCGAATGGTGCGCGGGGTGTTGGTGGCGGCTCCACGCGGGTGGTGTGGTGGGCGGTTTTTGCAGGCCCCACCGCAACGGGGAGGCCGGCCGGGTCCTCGTGCAGCGGCGCGGGCTCATTTGAGGGCCTGCTTGCCGAGGATGAGCAGCTGCACCTCACTGGCGCCTTCGTAGATGCGCAGCGAGCGGATATCGCGGTACAGGCTCTCAATCTTCTGGCCCACCTGCACGCCGCGCCCACCGAACATCTGCAGCGCCATGTCGATCACGCGCTGGGCGTTTTCGGTTGCGGTCAGCTTGGCGCTGGCCGCTGCCGCCGTGTAGGCCGGCGTGCCGGCACCGCTGGTGGCGCTGCAGTCGCGCAACCAGGCCGCGCGGTAGGTGAGCAAAGCGGCGGCGTCGATGAGCGCGCTCATTTCGCCCAGGCGGGCCTGCGTGAGCTGGAAGTCGGCCAGTGTCTGTCCGAACATCTGGCGCTCCTTCGCGTGTGTCACCGCCTCGGCCATGGCGCGGCGGGCCATGCCCAGCGCGGCCGCGGCCACCGATGCGCGGAAGATGTCGAGCGTCTGCATGGCGAGCTTGAAGCCGCCGTGCAGCGGGCCGAGCAGGGCGTGGGCGCCCAGTTCGCAGTCGGCAAAGCGCAGCGTGGCCAGCGGGTGCGGCGCCATCACGTGGATGTGCTCGCTGCTGTCCAGGCCGGGTTGCTGCGCGTCGACGATGAAGGCGCTGATGCCGCGCGCGCCGGCCTGCGGCTCGGTCTTGGCGAACACCACGTAGAAGTCGGCGATGCCGCCGTTGCTGATCCAGGTCTTGCTGCCGCTGAGCCGGTAGCCGTTGTCGTGGGGGGTGGCGCTGCTGCGCATGGCGGCCACGTCGGAACCGGCCTCGGGTTCGCTGAGCGCAAAGGCTGCAATCTTCTCGCCGCGGGCCACGGCTGGCAGGTAGGCGGCCTGTTGCGCGGGGGTACCCGCCAGGGTGATGGCGCCGCTGCCCAGGCCCTGCATGGCGAACGCGAAGTCGGCCAGGGGCGAGTGGTAGGCCAGGGTTTCGCGCAGGATCACGAGCGAGCGCGAGTCCAGCGCCGGCAGGGCGCCGCCGTGCGCCGCGGGCACGCAGTAGCGCAGCCAGCCGCCCGCGGCCAGGCGCTGTACCCAGTCGCGGCAGGCGGCGCGGTCGTCGGTTTCGTCCACGTGCTGCTGGGCCGCCCAGGCCGCCAGTTCGGGCGCCATCTGGCGGTGTGTGTCGTCGAAAAACGGCAGTTCCAGGTGGGCCGCAGACGGTGGTGTGACGTGGGGGTGGGGATGTTCAAAGGCGACCATGGTGGTTTCCTGGGCTGGGCGGGTTCTGGCTGAAGGCGTGAGGTGCTGGCGG
>JAGXRS010000363.1 GCA_018335615.1 Hydrogenophaga sp.
CCTCACGGTGCGCGAGTACCCCAAGATCGACGAGCCCACCGTCACCGTCAGCACCAGCTTCACCGGCGCCTCCAGCGAGGTGGTCGAGTCCCAGGTCACCAAGCCGCTGGAGGACTCGCTCGCCGGCATCGAGGGGGTGGACGTCATCACCTCCATCAGCCGGCAGGAGCGCAGCCAGATCACGGTGCGCTTCAAGCTGGAACGCGACCCGGACTCGGCCGCCGCCGATGTGCGCGACAAGGTGAGCCGCGTGCGCCAGCGCCTGCCGCAGGGCATTGACGAGCCGGTGATTGCCAAGGTGGAGGCCGACGCTTTTCCGGTGATCTGGCTGGCGCTGAGTTCCGACACGCACGACGCCCTGCAGCTCTCCGACTTCGCCAACCGCCTGGCCAAGCCCGTGCTGCAGACCGCGCCGGGTGCCGCCGACGTGCGCGTGTACGGCGAGCGCCGCTATGCCATGCGCATCTGGATCGACCCCGACCGGCTGGCCGCCTACCGGCTCACGGTGCAGGACGTGGAGGAGGGCCTGCGCCGCTCCAACCTGGAGGTGCCCGCGGGGCGCATCGAGAGCACCCTGCGCGAATTCAACGTGACGGCCGCCACCGATCTGCAGACACCCGAGCAGTTCCGCCAGGTGGCCTTGCGCTCCGTCAATGGCCAGACCATCCGCCTGGGGGATGTGGCCCGGGTGGTGCAAGGGCCGCAGGACGAGCGCACCGCGGTGCGCTTGAACGGCCGTGACTCGATCTCGCTGGGCGTGATTCGCCAGGCCACGGCCAACCCGCTGGAGCTGTCGGCCGGGGTGCGCGAACTGCTGGACAAGGTGCGGCAGGACCTGCCGCCCGGTGTGAACGTGGACATCGCCAACGACAACTCGGTGTTCATCGACCGCTCCATCAAGGCGGTCTACACCACCATTGCCGAGGCCGTGGTGCTGGTGGCGCTGGTCATCTTTGTGTTCCTGCGCACGCTGCGCGCTTCCATCATCCCGCTGGTGACCATTCCGGTGAGCCTGATCGGCACCTTCGCGCTGATGGCGCTGTTCGGTTTTTCGATCAACACGCTCACGCTGCTGGCGCTGGTGCTGGCGATTGGCCTGGTGGTGGACGACGCCATCGTGGTGCTGGAGAACATCTACCGGCACATCGAAGCGGGCATGGAGCCGTTTGCGGCCTCCATCAAGGGCGCACGCGAAATCGGCTTTGCCGTGGTGGCCATGACGCTCACACTGGCCGCGGTGTACGCCCCGCTGGCGTTCACGCCGGGGCGCACCGGCCGGCTGTTCGCCGAGTTTGCTCTGGCGCTGGCCGGCGCCGTGGTGGTGTCCGGCTTTGTGGCGCTCACGCTCTCGCCCATGCTGTGCTCCAAGCTGCTGCGCCACAACCCCAACCCCGGCCGGTTCGACCGCGGCATGGAGCGTGCGCTCAATGGCCTCACCCGCGGCTACAGCCGCGCGCTGGCCCTGGCCTTGCGGGCGCGCTGGCTGGTGGTGGCGGTGATGCTGGGCAGCGCGGCGGGCAGCTGGTGGCTGGTGACCGGTATCAAGCAGGAGCTGGCGCCCATTGAAGACCGCGGTGTGATCCTGGCCAACATCAACGGACCGGACGGCGCCACGCTCGCCTACACGCGGCGCTACGCAGAGGCCATCGAGCGCATCGGCCAGGACTACCCGGAGTTCGACCGCATCTTCAGCAACACCGGCAACCCCACCGTGGCGCAAGGCACCGTGTTCCTGCGGGCCAAGCCTTGGGAAGAGCGCACCCGCACCACCCAGGAGATCGCCCGCGAGATCGCGCCACGCATGGCCGCGCTGCCGGGGGTGAGTGCGTTCCCCATCACGCCGCCTTCGCTGGGCCAGGGCTTCCGCGAGCGGCCCATCAACTACGTGATCGTCACCTCCGACAGCTACGCCAACCTTTCGCGCGTGGTGCGCGAATTCCAGGACGCGCTGGCCAAGAACCCCGGTTTCGTGCAGGTGGACACCGACCTGCGGCTCAACAAGCCCGAGATCCGACTGGACGTGGACCGCGAGCGTGCCGCCGACATGGGCGTGAACGTGGACGTGATCGCCCGCACGGTCGAGACCCTGCTGGGCGGGCGCATCGTCACACGCTACAAGCGCGACGGCGAGCAGTACGACGTCGTGGTGCAGACCGACAGCGCCCAGCGCAGCACGCCCGACGACATCGACCGCCTGTTCGTGCGCGGGCGCAACGACGCCATGATCCCGCTGGCTTCGCTGGTGCAGATTCGCGAGGTGGTGGTGCCGCGCGAACTCAACCACTTCGGGCAGCGCCGCAGCGCCTCCATCACCGCCAACCTCTCGCCCGACCTGGCCTTGGGCGAAGCGCTGGATTTCATGGACGCCACCGCGCGGCAGATTCTGCCGCCCGGCTACACCACCGATCTGAACGGGCAGAGCCGCGAATTCCGCAACGCATCCGGCTCACTGGCCATCGTCTTCGTGCTGTCGCTGGTGTTCATCTACCTGGTGCTGGCGGCGCAGTTCGAGAGCTTTGTCGATCCGCTCATCATCATGCTCAGCGTGCCGCTGTCCATGCTGGGTGCGCTGCTGGCGCTCAAGTTCACCGGGGGCACGCTCAATGTGTTCAGCCAGATCGGGCTGATCACACTGGTGGGGCTGATCACCAAGCACGGCATCCTGATCGTGGAGTTCGCCAACCAGCTGCGCGAGCAGGGCCTTGAACTGATAGAGGCGGTGAAGCAGTCGGCCGCCATGCGCCTGCGCCCCATTCTGATGACCACCGGCGCCATGGTGCTGGGCGCGGTGCCGCTGGCGCTGGCCAGCGGGGCGGGCGCGGAAAGCCGGCAGCAGATCGGCTGGGTGATCGTGGGCGGCATGAGCCTGGGCACCTTGCTGACGATCTTCGTGGTGCCCACCATGTACCTCCTGCTCGCGCGTCGCCGGGTTCCTGGTGCCCGGCGCGCGGACCATTCGTCGGAAGGCGAGAACCATCTCGCGGCTTCCACAACCTGACTTGCCCAGTCCAGGGCCTTGATGCAGATCAAGCCCCCCGCGCCAACCGCGTCCAAGATGAGAAAGGGCATCTGACGTACGCGGGGGCCGGCCGACCAGTCAAACGGCCCCCTCAGTCACGGCCCCGTTGAATCAACAGGGAGCACCACATGGGCACCGTTTACGACCCCTTTTCCGTTGTCGGGGTGGCGGCCAGCGTACTGGCACTCAACAACGCGCCGCCGTCGAGCATTGCCCGCTGGCAGACCCAGCGACTCGACCAGCTGCTGGCGCACGCTCGCGAGACATCGGCCTTTTATCGCGAACGCATGCGCCATGTGCGCAAGGATGAGGTGGCCTTGCAGGCCATCGAGCCCGTGTGCCGCAGCGAACTCATGGAACGGTTCGATGATTGGGTGACCGATCCGCGGCTGGATCTTCCTTCGCTGCGCGACTTCATGGCCGATCCCGTCCATGTGGCGCAGGCCTACCTGGGCCAGTACCTGCTCTGGGAGAGTTCCGGCACGAGCGGTCAGCCGGGCATCTTCGTGCAGGACGCGCAGGCCCTGGCGGTTTACGACGCGCTGGAGTCGCTGCGCCGTTGCCAACCGGCGGTCGGCCGGCGCTGGCTCGACCCTTTCTACCTCACCGAACGCATGGCCTTCGTGGGTGCGACGCAAGGGCATTTCGCCAGCTTCGTGGGCGTGGAGCGTTTGCGCCAGCTGCAGCCCTGGCTGGGTCCGGTGATGTCGAGCTTCTCCATCCTGGATCCGGTGGA
This sequence comes from Hydrogenophaga sp., assembly GCA_018335615.1. Taxonomy (GTDB): domain Bacteria; phylum Pseudomonadota; class Gammaproteobacteria; order Burkholderiales; family Burkholderiaceae_C; genus Hydrogenophaga. The sequence continues at coordinate 3,756 of JAGXRS010000363.1, forward strand.
GGCGCTGGTGGAGCAACTCAATGATTTTTCTCCCACCGTCCTGGCCACCTACCCCACTGCTGCCGTGATGCTGGCAGAAGAGGCGGAGCGCGGGCACCTCCATGTCCACCTGCACGAGATCTGGACCGGCGGCGAAACCCTCAGCCCGGCGATGCGTCTGCGCATCGAGCGCGCTTTCCAGTGCCGGGTGCGCAACAGCTACGGCACGTCCGAATTCATCGCCATGGGCTCCGAATGCGCGCACGGCGGCTTGCACCTGAACACCGACTGGCTGGTGCTGGAGCCGGTGGATGAGCACCAGCGGCCCGTACCGCCCGGCCAGCCCTCGTGCGGGGTGCTGCTGACCAACCTGGCCAACCGGGTTCAGCCCCTGATTCGCTACCAGCTGGGCGACCATGTGTGCCTGCACGAGGAACCGTGCCCTTGCGGCTCTCCCTTCCCCGTGATCGAGGTGGCCGGACGGCAAGACGATATCCTGCACATGCAGGGCCTGGGCCGCACGGTGCCGCTGCTGCCGCTGGCGCTCTCCACCGTGATGGAGGAGCAGGCGGGGGTGTTCGATTTCCAGATTCGCCAGCGCAATGAGCACACCCTGGTGCTGCGGCTGCCGCAAGCCGGTGAGGCCGGGCGCCAGATGCTGGCGCGGTGCCGCACGGTGCTCCAGGATTTCGCTGCGTCCCAGGGCACCACGCCGATCCGGGTGCTGGGTGAACTGGGGCAGGTGGTGCCGCGCGGTCGTAGCGGCAAGCTGTGCCGCATCCAGGCGAGCCGGCCCTGAAGCGGTCGGCCGCTCGGTGCCTCAGGGAGTGCTGTCGAACATCATCACGTCCACCACGTCGCCCACCGCCACGTTCCCCTGACGGTGGTGCAGCACGATCAGCCCGTTGGCTTCCACCATGGAGCGCAACACGCCCGAGCCCTGGTTGCCGGTGGTGCGCACGCTCAGTGTGCCGTCGGCGCCGCGGCTGACGATGCCCCGTTGGTATTCGGTGCGGCCGGGTTTCTTGCGCAGGGCTTCCGCGCTGTGCGCCTGCAGCAGCACCGGTTCCCTGAGCTGGGCACCCATCATCTGCAGCAGGGCAGGGCGCACAAAGGCGAGGAAGGTGACCATCACCGCCACCGGATTGCCGGGCAGGCCGAACAGGACGGCCGATCGCCCATCCTCCGTGATCTTGCCCACCGCCATGGGCCGGCCGGGCCGCATGGCGATGCGCCAGAACGCCACGTCGCCCAGCTGCTTCATCATCGCCTTGGTGTGGTCGGCCTCGCCCATGCTGACGCCGCCGCTGGTGATGATGGCGTCGGCCTGTGCGGCCGCCTGGCGGAAGGCCGTCTCCAGCGCAACCGGCTCGTCCTTCACCACGCCCAGGTCGATGACCTCGACGCCCAGTTTCGTGAGCAGTCCGAACACGGTGTAGCGGTTGCTGTCGTACACCGCGCCCTCTCGGGGCGCTTCACCCAGGCTGAGAATCTCGTCGCCGGTGGAGAAATAAGCCACCTTGAGTCGGCGAAACACCTGAACCGTCGCAAGGCCGAGGCTGGCCACCAGGCCCAGCGCGGCAGGCTCCAGGCCCTGGCCGCGCACGAGTGCCGGTTGGCCGGCCATCAGGTCTTCCCCCAGCAGGCGGCGGTTGTCGCCCTGGCACAGCACGTCCGCCGGAATGGTGACCTGGTCGCCCGCGATCTGCACGAACTCGACCGGCACCACGGTGTCCATGCCGGCGGGCATGATGGCGCCGGTCATGATCTTCACGCAGTCACCGGCCCCGGCGTCGCCCGCCCAGGCCTGGCCGGCGAACGCGGTGCCCCGGCAACGCAGGACCAATGGCTGCCCGGCCTGCAACTGGCCGCCGTCAAAGGCAAAGCCGTCCATGGCCGAGTTGTCGTGCGGCGGCACGCTGATGGGTGAGACCACGTCCTGCGCCAACACCCGGCCCAGCGCATCGAAAATACCGATGGTCTCGGTTTCGATGACCGGTTCGACCAGCAGCGAAAGGAAGTCCTGGACCTGGTCGGCGCTCAGGGCCTGGGGGTCGTAGCCCTGCAGGGCGGCAGCGATTTGGGCGATGGTTTTCATGTCGGGCGGACGAAGTTCAGCGGCTTTCCAGCGCGTGCAATTCCGCCAAGGTGTTGGTGTTGCAGAAAGCGCGGGAATCGTCGGTCGGCTGGTCGAATGTGACCACGGCTGTGCGGTGCTGGTCGGTCCAGCGGTCGATCTTGCGTCCACCGGCCTGGGTGAAGGCCACCAGGCTCTCCAGCAACGCCACGCGCATCAGGCAGAACACGGGCTGGGTGCGCACCTGCCCGTCGTCTTCCCGTGCCGCGGCCATGGCGATCTCGATGTTCTCGTCCTGGAACGCCGCTGCCAGGCGCTGCGCCAGGTCCAGGGGGAACAGCGGCGTGTCGCAGGGCACCGTCAGCAAGTAAGGTGTTTCGCAACGCTCCAGCCCGGTCATGAAGCCGGCCAATGGCCCGGCGTAGTCGCTCAGCGAATCGGGCCATACCGGGGCGCCGAACGCTTCGTAGGCCGAGAGGTTGCGGTTGGCATTGAGCATCAGATCGCCGATGAGCCCGCCTTCCTGCATCTGCAGCCGCAGCAGCGTGTGCAGCGCCAGCGGCGTGCCGTTGAAGTTCTGCAGGCCCTTGTCGAGCCCACCCATGCGAGAGCCTCGGCCCCCTGCCAGCACCAGGCCGGTGATTTCAGAAGAATGGATCAAGAGAAAGTCTCGTTTGAAAAATGCGGGTCAATTCGTGGCGACAGGAAGGGTTCGGCGCGAGGTGTCTTGACCGGGAACGCGGCGGAACTGGCTTTGCCAGGCCGCACCGCGTTGCCCCCTGGAGGGGGTGACGCCGGAGGTGGCGCGGGGGGGGCTCTACCCCCCGATATAGCTCATCTCCACCCGACGTCCACCGCCGGTCGAGGCGTCGGGCGGCAGGCTGGCGCGCAATTCCGAATAGCGGTCGCTGCGACCCTGCCAGATGGCGGCAATGGCGCTGGCCAGTTCCTCGTCCGACGCCGTGCCCCGCACCAGGTGTTTCAGATCGTGCCCCTGGTTGGCGAACAGGCACAAGTAGACCTTGCCTTCGGTGGACAGGCGGGCGCGGTTGCAATCGCCGCAGAATGCCTGCGTCACGCTGCTGATCACGCCGACTTCACCCGTGCCGTCGGCATAACCCCAGCGCTCGGCGGTTTCACCGGGTGCGGAAGGCTCCAGCTGCACCAGCGGCAGTTCCTGGTGGATCCGTTGCACCACCTCGGCACTGGGCATCACCTCGTCCATGCGCCAGCCGTTGGTGGCGCCCACGTCCATGTATTCAATGAAGCGCAGCAC
>JAGXRS010000364.1 GCA_018335615.1 Hydrogenophaga sp.
CCCGCCGCCAATCCAGACCAGCAAACAGCGCCTCGAACTGCGCGTGGTTCATCAGCATCAACCCGTCCTTCACGGCGGGCCAGGTAAACGTATGCTCTTCCAGCCTCTTGTAGGCCATCACCAGCCCGGTGCCGTCCCAGTAGAGCAGCTTCAGCCGATCGGCTTTCTTCGCGCGGAACACGAAGACCGTCCCGGTGAACGGGTCCTTGCGCAGCTCGTTCTTCACCATCGCGGCCAGGCTGTCATGACCTTTGCGGAAGTCTATGGGCTTCGTCGCCACCATGATCCGCACCCGGTTCGACGGGAAGATCACGTGCGGGCCTGCAAGGCCATGGCCAGTTCCGCGATCCGGGCTGCGGGCGTGGCTGCATCCAGACGCACAGTCACAGGGCCGATCAACAGATCAATCGTCGCAGTTGCAACCGGCGTGTCCACTGCCTGCGCCGTCGACAAAGGTGCTGCGAACTCAGCTCCCACAACCTCGGGCACAACAAGTTTGCCCTTCCGTGCCAGCGTCCGCCAGGACGACAGATGGTTGGCCTTCAATCCATGCCGATGTGCCACCTCGTTCACGGTGACGCCAGGAACCAGCGTCTCGGCCACCATCCGACCCTTCGCCTCGTCAGACCATCGCCGCTTGGCCGCCGGAGCCGCCAGAAGCTCCACAAACCCAACAGCCTCCATACCGCGCTCCCGATGGACTCCCAATGACACCTCCCGTGCAAATCTCCACACAGAGGCGCATCGCAGCTTACGGATTCAACGGGAAGGTGGGGTCAGAACAGCGGTTACCTTTCACGAAGCGCTCGCGGCGTTGCTTGGCCCGAATGCCGCAGGGCTGTCCTCGACCACGATATCGCGGCTCAAGGCGGACTGGTGGGATGAGTATGACCGCTGGCAACGCCGCGATCTCAGCACCCGGCGGTTCGTCTACATCTGGGCGGATGGCGTCTATTTCCGACCGCGTATGGCAGAGGAAAAACAATGCGTTCTGGTGCTGATCGGGGCAGATGAGTGGGGCCGGAAGGAGATCATCGGCCTCGCCGACGGCTACCGGGAAAGCACCCAGAGTTGGCGCGAACTGCTGTTGGATCTGCAGCGCCGTGGCCTCACCCATGCGCCAGACCTTGCCATTGGAGACGGTGCCCTGGGGTTCTGGCATGCGCTGCGCGAGGTCTTTGGTGCCACGAAAGAACAGCGCTGCTGGTTCCACAAAACGGGCAATATTCTGAACGCGATGCCCAAATCAGTTCAGGCCAAAGCAAAGGGCCATCTGCATGATATCTGGCAAGCCGAGACGCGTGTGGATGCCGAGGCCGCCTTTGATTTCTTCGTGGCATCCTACGGTGTGAAATACGACAAGGCCGCCGCCAAATTGACCAAAGACCGCAGCGTGCTCTTGGCATTCTATGACTTCCCCGCTGAACATTGGAAGCACATCCGCACAACCAATCCCATCGAAAGCATCTTCGCCACGGTGCGGCATCGCACCGGCAAAACCAAGGGCTGCCTCAGCCGCAAAACCGGGCTCGCCATGGCCTTCAAGCTGATGGTGTCAGCCCAGACAAAATGGCGTAAACTCGATGGTGCCAACCGCATGCCTGAAATCATCGAAGGGATTGAATTCAAGGACGGGATCAAGCAACTTCAAAACGCCGCCTGATCACGCCGTCACCAACTTTCGGGCATAGCTCGAGACTAAAGCGTAAGCGGTGCTCCTCGACCCATTGGTATTTCGCTTACGTGTGGGGTTCTCGGCATGCTCGGTTGACGTTTTCGCTGTCGTGAGCGCTCAGAATGAGCTCACTGGGGATGCGCGTTTCGCATGATGGCTGGCACTGATTTCAGCTGATCGTGGGCAGCGATTTCACGGGAAGTCGGGCATGCCAATGCGCGTCAAACAGCATCTCATGCGTTTGCAGCGTAAGCGGCGGCCACGCCCCATTGAATTGAAGTGTTCCTGACGCCTGCGGCGCCTGCGATAGGATCTGCTTGAGCAGATGGAGGTTGCGCATGGCGGACGGTGGCGATGGTTTCATGGGGCGGTGTGAGGTTGTCGAGCCGCGGCGGCGAGGCAAGCGGCGGTGGCCTGCTGAGCTCAAGGCTCGGATCGTTGCCGAAAGCCTTCAGCCGGGTGTGCGGGTCTGCGATGTGGCAGCGCGCTATGACATCCTGCCCCATCACCTGTCAGATTGGCGTCGGCATGCCCGACAGGGTCGGCTTGTTTTGCCGAGCGACCTGATGGACGCGCTGACCACATCGCCAAGTTCGGCGGTCACGGAACCTGCCTTGGTGCCGCTGTCCATTCTGCCCGACCCTGTGGATCCGCAAGGATCGGCTGTGGTCGAGGTGTCTCAGAACGGCAGCGGCGTGATGACGATTGAGGTGGGACCCGATCTGCTGCTGCGCATTCCCAGCGATGTCGCGGTGGAACGCGCGGCGGCGCTGGTGCGCGCATTGCGTGGGGCGGCATGATTGTCGCCGGCCAACGGCTGCCGATCCTGATCGCGACGAAGCCGGTCGACTTCAGGTGCGGGCATAACGCTCTGGCGCTGATCGTGCAGACCGAGCTGAAGCTCGATCCACATTCCGGGGTGACGGTGGTGTTCCGCTCGAAGCGCGGGGACAGGTTAAAGATCCTGGTGTGGGACGGCACCGGGATGGTGCTGATCTACAAGGTCCTGGAACAGGGCAGCTTTGCCTGGCCGAAGGTTCAGGATGGGGTCATGCGGTTGTCGCGCGCGCAATTCGAGGCGCTGTTCGAAGGTCTCGATTGGCGGCGGGTGGTTGCCCAGAGGGTGTTGCCGCCGGCTGCGGCGGGATGACTCACCAGGTTGGTTTGGGGTTTGTTTTATTGGGCTTTCCGCCTTGGATCAGGTATAAACGCGCATGTCGCAGCCCCTTGATCTCAGCCAGTTTCCAGACCTGCCGCCCGAGGTGGTGAAAGCCTTTGCAGCGGTTCAGTTCGAGCTCTCGGTCGAGCGCGCCGCACGCCAGCACGAACAGGCCGTGGTCGCCCAGAAAGAGGCCTTCATCACCGAGCTCAAGGCGCTGATCGAGAAGCTGGAAGGTCAGGTTCAGGTGTATCGACGCACCAAGTTCGGGCCGAAATCCGAGAAGCTGGACCCTGCGCAGCTGGAGCTGGCGCTGGAAGATCTGGAAACCGCCATCGCCGAGACGCAGGCGCAAATCGCCGCCGTCGAGGACAGGATCGCGGCCAGCGAACCAGACCCAGAGAAGCGCAAGCCGCGCGCGCCCCGCAAGGCCCGGGCATTGCCCGAAAGCTTGCCGCGAGTCGAGCGCGTGGTCGAGCCTGAGAGCATCGTCTGCCCCTGCGGCTGCGGCGACATGGTCCGGATCGGCGAGGACCGCACCGAGCGGTTGGATTACATCCCCGCGCGCTATCAGGTCATTGTCACGATCCGGCCCCGATATGCCTGTCCCAAGGGGCGCACCGGCGTGGTGCAGGCCAAAGCCCCCGCGCATCTGCTGGAGGGAAGCTGGCCGACCGAGGCGCTGCTGGCCCAGATTGCGGTGTCCAAGCACTCCGAGCACATGCCGTTGAACCGGCAGGCCGTGGTCATGGCGCGGCATGGGGTGCCGATCGACCGCTCGGTGCTGGCCGACTGGATGGGCCGAACGGGTGCGCTGATCGCCCCCGTAGTCGATCACATGGCCAAGCAGCTGCTGGCTGGCAGCACCCGGCTCTATGTCGATGAGACCACTGCCCCGGTGTTGGAGCCGGGGAAGGGGAAGACGAAGACCGGCTACCTCTGGGCCGTCTTGCGAGATGACCGTGGTTGGAACGGGCCTGCGCCGCCCGGCGTGGTGTTCCATTACCGGCCCGGGCGAAAGGGCGAATACGCCGCCGAAATCCTTGATGGCTTCAACGGCACGATCCAGGTCGATGCCTATGGCG
>JAGXRS010000365.1 GCA_018335615.1 Hydrogenophaga sp.
CCGCCGCCGCCGCGATGCTCGCCGGGCTGTCGATGGCCGGTGTGCCCCTGTCGTTCGGCTATGTCGTCAAGGATGTGATCACCGACGCCAAGACCGTCGGCGATGTGCTGCAGTTCGCCAAAGCAGCCAACATCCTTTTCGGTGCGGTGGCGGTGGCCGTTGCTGCGGTGGCGGCGGTGCGCATTTTCTGGCGGCATCCCGGCACCAACGTCACCCCGAAAGCACACGAAGGCGGCCTGACCCTGGTGGGGCCACCGCTGGTGCTGGCGAGCATCGGCGTCGTGCTGGGGCTGTTCCCATTCCTGGCCGACTGGCTGGTGGGTGCGGCCTCGCAGGCCATGTCGCCGCGCGCCGAAGCGGTGGCGGTGCATTTCGCGTTGGGCGTCGGTCCGGGCCTGTTCTCGCTGCTGTTGACCCTGCTGGTGGGCGCTGCCGTGTTCTGGTACTGGGACCCGCTGCACCGCTCGTTCGACCGCCTGGCCAAGCGCACGGACGGCATCAGCATGGTTGCCAACTATGAGCGTTTCATCCGGGGCATCCCGAAGCTGGCGGCGCTGTCGACCCGCACCCTGCAGCACGGCGACCTGCCTTCGTACAGTGTGGTGATTCTGGCCTTCATCTCGGTGTTCATGGGCACCATCCTGGTGGCGGGCTGGGACCACTGGGTCTGGCCGCAGTGGATCGATCCCACCGCCGGCTTCGTGGTTGCGTGTCTGCTCACCGCGGCCGGCAGCCTGCTGGCCGTCGGCCAGCGCGACCGCTTCGTGCTGCTGCTGGCGGCCGGTCTGGTCGGCTTTGGCAGCGCGATTTTCTTCACCTACGTCGGTGCACCCGATGTGGCCTACACCCAGTTTGTGGTGGAGTCGGTGTTCGTGATCGTGGTGGCGTCGGTGCTGCTCAAGCTCAAGCAGCGCGGCATGGGTCAGGGCCATGAAAAAGCGGTCACCGCGCGCTGGGCCTTGCCGGTGGCGGTGGCATTCGGCGGCGTGCTCACGCTCTGGATGCTGATCGGGGTCGGTGGCGTCTTCGATCCGGTGCTCAGCCAGTTCTTCGCCGAAAAGAGCGTGCCCGAGGCGCACGGACGCAACGTGGTCAACGTGATCCTGGTCGACTTCCGGGCGCTCGACACGCTCGGCGAGATCACGGTGGTGATGCTGTCCTTCCTGGCCGCATTGCCGCTGCTGCAGGCCGTCAGAACTTACATGCGCCGCCGAAAAGTCATTGTCGCAGGTACCGGGGAGCAGCCATGAACAAGCGGGTGGTCATTCTTGAGAGCATTTCCCACCCCCTGTACTGGGCCATCCTGGCGGCGTCGGTCTGGGTCCTGCTCAGGGGCCACAACGAGCCCGGCGGCGGTTTCATCGGTGGTCTGGTGGCCGTCAGTGCTTCGGTGCTCTGGGCGGTGGCCTACAACAGTGACGCGGCTGCGCGGCGCCTGCCACTGGGTTCGCCGGTGCGGCTGGCCGCCTGGGGCGTGGGCATTGCCGCGATGTCGGGCGTGCCCGCTTTCTGGCTGGGCACGAGCTACCTCACCCATATCTGGGGTGCCATTCCACTGGGTTTCACCGAGGTGGCGGTGTCCACGGTGCTGGTGTTTGACCTGGGGGTGTACCTAACGGTCTGGGGCGCATTGGCAGGCTATGCCCTGTCCTTGCTGTCGCTGGGCGAGTCTGTTGATGGTGGCGATGCCACCGAGCAAGGAAAAGCATGATCTGGTTGTTGGCCTTGACGGTCTGGATCGTGGTCACGTCGGCCGTGTATCTGTCGTTATCCAAAGATGTGTTTCGCTGTGTGCTGGGGCTGGGGCTGCTGGGCAGTGCGGCCAACCTGATTCTGTTCGTGTCAGGACGCATCAGCGTGATGGAGCCCGCCGTGGTGCCCCTGGGTGAGACGGTGTTGCAGAACGCCGCCAATCCACTGCCGCAGGCGCTGGTGCTCACCGCCATCGTGATTGGATTCGCGCTGGTCTGCTATTCGCTGGCGCTGGCGCTGCGTCTGATTCAGAGCACCGGCACCGACGATGCCCATGCCTTGCGCATGGCAGAGCCTTTGCCGACCGATCCGGTCAAGCCGCCCTACAACGGTGCAGAGCACGAGCCAGCCTGGCCCGCCCGTTCCAACGCGTCCCGGCAGGAGGCCGCATGAGCGTGTTGGCCGTCAGTCCTGTACTGGTTCCCCTGGCCACCGTTGTGGCCACCACCCTGGCGCAGAAGCACGCCCGGTTGCAGACGCTGCTGAGTTTCCTGGGCATTGCCGTGTTCTTTGCCTGTGCGGTGGCGTTGGTCGCCAGCGCCCATGGCGATGCACCCGCGCAAGCGGTGTTTGGTGGCTGGGGCGCGCCTTTCGGCATCGAGTTTTTCATCGACCGCACCAGTGCCGCGATGATCCTGATCACCGCCACCATGGGCTTGGCGTCTCTGGTGTTCATGGGCAGCGATGCCGATACCGAACCCAAGCACCCCCTGATGCTGCCGCTGCTGCACGGTGTGCTGGTGGGGGTGGGCGGATCGTTCGCGACCGCCGACCTGTTCAACCTCTACGTCTGGTTCGAGGTCATGCTGATCTGTGCGGTCGGCCTGTTCTCGATGGGCGGCCGGGTTGATCAGCTCGACAGCGCGTTCAAGTATTTCGTGCTCAACATCTACGGTACGTTGCTGCTGCTGATCGCGGTGGGCATGGTGTATGCGGCCACCGGCCATCTGAATTTCACCGGACTGTCCCAGGCCGCCACGCAGCTCTCGCCCTGGGTCAGCACCTTGCTGGTCGGTGGCCTGATGCTGGCGTTCCTCGTCAAGGCGGGCGCATTTCCGCTGTTTGCCTGGTTGCCGGCGTCGTACCACACGCTGCCTGCGCCGGTGCTGGCGCTGTTTGCCGGCTTGCTGACCAAGGTCGGTGTGTATGCGGTGCTGCGCTCGATGGGCGACATTTTTGCGCCGGCCCCGGCCATGCTGTACGAAGCCCTGGGCTGGATCGCGGTGGGCACCATGCTGTTCGGTGTGCTCGGTGCGGCCTACCACTGGGACATGCGGCGCATTCTGGCGTTCCACATCGTCAGCCAGATCGGCTACATCCTGCTCGGTGTGGCGCTGGCCTCCGAGGCTGGCAACGCCGCGACGCTGTTCTACACCCTGCACCACATCGTGGTGAAGGCCAACCTGTTCCTGATTGCGGCCATGATCTGGCGCTACACCGGCGATTACGACCTGCGCAGAATAGGCGGGCTCTACAAGCTCAAGCCGGTGTTGGGTATTCTGTTCCTGATTCCTGCGCTGTCGCTGGTGGGCATTCCGCCGCTCTCGGGCTTCTGGTCCAAGCTGCTGGTGCTGCAGGAGGCGATTGCCCAGGGCCGCGTGGCCTGGACCGTGATCGCCTTGCTGGTGAGCGTGCTCACGCTCTACTCGATGGTCAAGATCTGGATGGAGGCCTTCTGGAAGTCGCATCCCGATGCTTCCTGGACCCTGCCCGCGACCACCCGCTTGTGGCCGGCCTGGCTGGCCACCGTGTTCCTGGCCCTGATCACCCTGAGCATCTCGCTCAACCCGCAAATGCTTGTCGAATATGCACAGGCAGCGGCCCACACCCTGGGAGGCCGCTGACATGACCAAAGTGATTGCAGCATTGGTGCTGTTGCTGCGCTTTTTCAAGGCGGTGATGGTCTCTGGCGTGCAGACCCTGCAGGTGATCGTGCGCGCCAGTGTGGGTGCCAGAACGCCGCCGCCCGCCGCCTTTCTGCGGGTGAAGTTTGCCCCGATGAGCGCTCACGGTGCGTCGCTGCTGGGCTGCATGATCACCCTCACGCCCGGCACCACCACGCTCGACATCGACATGGACAAGCGCGAGATCCTGATGCATGTGCTCGATGCCTCCGACACGAATGCGGTGGTGCAGGGCATCCGCAACGATTTCGAGCCCGGCCTGGTGGCCTTGTTTGGAGAGCGCACATGATCGAACTGTCTGTATGGGTGCTGGTGCTGGGCGCGCTGGCCTCGGTGGCGCTGGCCACCTACCGGATCGTCCGCGGGCCAACGGACGCCGACCGGATCGTGGCGCTGGATATTCTCATGGCGTCGGCCATCGCACTGTGCATAGCAGCGTCGCTCCACACCGGCCGCACCGTGTTTCTCGATGTGGCGATCGGCCTGGCGCTGGTGGGTTTTGTGGCCACCATCGGTTGGGCACGTCTGGTTGAAAAGGGTTCAGAGCCATGACGGTACTTGCTTCCATTCTGCTCATTGCAGGCGGCCTGCTGCTGACGTTGGCGGCCTGGGGTGTGATCGCTTTGCCTGACGCGCTGGCACGTCAGCATTCGGCGACCAAGGCCGGCACTTTCGCCCTGGCCATGGTGTGCATCGGCGCGATGATCTTCGGTCAGTCGATCGAATGGACCTGGCGTCTGCTGCTGATCGTCGGCTTTTTGATGGCCACCTTGCCGGTGGCCTCGCATGTGCTGGCCCGAGCGGCGGTGCGCGAAGGCCGCATGCTCGGCGCGGTCAGCCAGGCACCGCTGATCGGCGGCGATCCCGCCGCCCATCAGGCCTCTCAGTCCAGACCGTTAAGCCGCTGATCTGGTCCCAGCGCTCTGCGGGTCGGGCCGCTGGACGGGGAGCAGCAACGCATCGCCTCGATGCTGGTCGGCGGCGGGTCAGCGTTGGCCGTGCATGAGCGAGCAGCTGATCACACGCTTCGTGTTCGACATGGCACCGGCGTGGGCGACCCGGATGGCCCAGGCAGCTCTGCACCTCAGGGGGGCGTCGAAGGCGCAGCCGCTGCGCGACGCGGTGCCGGAGCGCCGGGCCAGGTGAAGCCCAGCCCCGCCAAGTAGGTGTCCACCGCCTGGCGTCCGACGGTCTCCAAGTCGAAAGCCGTCGGGTCCAGCAGCCAGTTCTGGATCAGCCCGTCGAGCATCACATGCAGGCCCATCGCGGCGTGTGCCACGGGCACAGCCAGCGTCAGCGCCTGCCGGGTGGCCGCTTCCTGTAGCACCTGCGCGGCGAACGCCATGTGCTCGTTGCGCACGCGCAGGTGGCGGTCGCGCACCGCCCGCATTTCCTCCACGTATTCCACTTTGTGCGTGGCCACTTCAAACACGCGGCGGGTCTGCTCGTCGTGGGCGGTTTTCTGCATGGCGTCGGCCACCGAGGCGCGCAGCGAGGCCAGCGGGTCGTCGTGCCGGCGGGCCTGGCAGGCCGCACTGGCCATGGACTCTTCCAGCGGCAGCGTCACCCGCTCCATCATGGCGTTGAACAGGTCCGCTTTGTCCTGGAAGTGCCAGTAGATGGCGCCGCGCGTGGTGCCGGCCGCGGTGGCGATGTCGTTGAGCGAGGTGCGCGAAACGCCGTGGGCCTGGAACAGTTGTTCCGCGGCGTCCAGCAGCGCGTGGCGGGTCACCTGGGCGTCGGCTTTGGTTCGGCGGGGCATGGTCGGGATCCTCCCGGGCGGGTGTGGGGCGGCAGGGCCTGGCAGGGCAGGAGACAATGCGCCTGACTATACATACATTCAAGCATGTATGTATACTTCGATGCTCATCCGTGCCGCTCGCGGCTGCCCGCGTGCGGTGCCCAGGGGACTGGCGCGCACCTTGCGTGTACCTATGCGCGCCCCTGTTTCATCGCCTTCTCAGGAAACAACATGCCTGTCACGATTTCTGTTCCCTCGCCGGCACACCGCAGCCCAGTCGTTCGCCTTCCAGCCCTGGTGTCGGCACTGGTGGTCAGCACCGTGCTGGCTGCCTGCGGCCCGTCGGCGCCTCCGCCCGGCGGTGGCGGCCCGTCGGCGCCTCCGCCCGGCGGTGGCGGCCCGGCTGGTGGCATGCCGCCACCGGAGGTGGGCGTTGTCACGGTGGCGCCCGGGGACGTGGGACTGGTGACCGAACTGCCGGGGCGCCTGGAAGCCTCTCGCGTGGCGCAGGTGCGGGCGCGTGCGGCCGGCATTCTGCAGCAACGCCTGTTCCGCGAAGGCAGCGACGTGAAGGCCGGTCAGGCGCTGTTCCGCATCGACGCGGCCCCGTATGCCGCCACCCTGCAGAGCGCCCAGGCCAGCCTGGCGCGCGCGCAGGCGAACCTGGGGCAGGCCACGGCGCTGGCCGAGCGCTACAAGCCGCTGGTGGCGGAGAACGCCATCAGCCAGCAGGAATACGCCAATGCGGTGGCGGCGCAGAAGGCCGCCGAAGCCGACGTGGCGGTGGCACGCGCCGCGGTGCAGACCGCCAGCATCAACGTGAATTACGCCAACGTGACCGCACCCATCAGCGGGCGCATCGGCCGCGCACTGGTCACCGAAGGCGCGCTGGTGGGGCAGGGCGAGGCCACGCCGCTGGCCGTGATCCAGCAGGTGGACCCGATGTACGTGAACTTCACCCAGTCGGCTGCCGAGGCCATGCGCCTGCAGCGCGCACTGGCCAGCGGCCAACTCAAGCAGGCCGGTGCGGGCGCGGCGAGCATCCGCGTGGTGCTGGACGATGGCACGGAACATGGGCAACCGGGCCGCCTGCTGTTTTCTGACCTGAGCGTGGACGCGACCACCGGGCAGGTGACGCTGCGGGCCGAAGTGCCCAACCCCGGTGGCATGCTCCTGCCGGGCCTGTATGTGCGCGTCCGCCTGGAGCAGGCCACCGCTGGCAATGCGCTGACGCTGCCGCAACAGGCCGTGACCCGCTCGGCACAGGGCGACTCGGTGATGGTGGTATCAAGCGAAGGCAAGGTCGCGCCACGCCCGGTGAAGGTGGGTGGCCAGCAGGGGGGGCAGTGGGTGATCCTCGACGGTCTGCAGGCGGGTGAGCAGGTGATGGTGGACGGCTTCCAGAAGCTGCGCGGTGACGCACCGGTGAAGGCGGTTCCCTGGAGCGCGCCCGGTTCCGCTCCCGCGGCT
>JAGXRS010000366.1 GCA_018335615.1 Hydrogenophaga sp.
GCTCGAACCTGCTGTACCTGCCGCTGGACAAGATCATGCAGATGAGCGGCACGGGCACCAGCGGCCCGGCGCCGGCGCAGTCCATGCCTTCCAGCAGCGCACCGTCTTCACCCGCCGGCATTCCGAACACCAATTCAGCGCGTTCGCGCGAGCGTGAGAGCCGCTGAGCGCGGCCATCACCCCTGGCGACAAGAGAGCAATCAAAATGAATAGACTGGGTTTCATTCTTACGTCGGTCGTGGTGGCGCTGGCCATCGCCAGCTCCATGCTGTTTGTGGTGGACCAGCGCCAGTTCGGCGTCGTGTTCCAGCTCGGGCAGATCAAGCAGGTGGTCACCGAGCCGGGCCTGAACTTCAAGCTGCCACCGCCGTTCCAGAACGTGTCGTACATCGACAAACGCCTGCTGACGCTGGAGAGCACCGACACCGAACCCACCCTCACGGCCGAAAAGCAGCGGGTGGTGATCGACTGGTATGTGCGCTGGCGCATCAGCGACCCGCAGGCCTACATCCGCAACGTGGGGGTGAACGAGCGAGCCGGCGCCCTGCAGCTGAACCGCGTGGTGCGCAACTCGTTCCAGGAAGAGGTCAACAAGCGGACCCTCAACGAACTGCTGTCCACGCGCCGCGAGCAACTGATGGCCGACGTCAAGCGCGAGGTGCTGGCTTCCGTGAGCAGCGCCGACAAGCCCTGGGGCATGGACGTCATCGACGTGCGGATCACGCGGGTGGACTATGCCGAAAGCATCACGGCGTCCGTCTATCAGCGGATGGAGGCCGAGCGCAAACGCGTGGCCAACGAACTGCGTTCGACCGGTTTTGCCGAAGGTGAAAAGATCCGCGCCGATGCCGACCGGCAGCGCGAGGTGATCGTCTCCGAAGCTTATCGCTCGGCTCAGCTCATCAAAGGTGAAGGCGACGCGCGAGCCGCCGCCGCCTTCAACGATGCCTTTGGCCGCGACCCCGGGTTCGCGCAGTTCTACCGCAGCCTGGATGCCTACAAGGCCAGTTTCGCCGGCAAGTCCGACGTGCTGGTGATCGACCCTTCGTCCGACTTCTTCCGCGCCATGCGCAGCAGCGCCACGACGCGCTGATCGCCGCAGCAAAGCCGCTCGTCTGCACGCGGGCAGGCTGCGCTGCCCACTCCGGAATGCCCGCTGCACGCGGGCATTTTGTCGCCCGCCTCCCTTGCTCGTGCGAGGTTCCGTGCGTGGCCTGAAACGGCCTCGGAACACCTGCACGCAGGACCTCGGTCGGGGGCTGGCGCCAGCCCGGTAAAATCACGTTTTTAACAGCACCTGAAAATGCCCATGTCTGCCTGGGTCCTCCCGGATCACATTGCCGATGTGCTGCCCTCCGAGGCGCGACACATCGAAGAACTCCGCCGGGGTTTGCTGGACACAGCGCGTGGCTATGGCTACGAGCTGGTCATGCCGCCGCTGCTGGAGCACCTGGAATCGCTGCTCACCGGCACGGGCGAAGCCCTTGACCTGCAGACCTTCAAACTCGTCGATCAACTCTCGGGTCGCACGCTGGGCTTGCGGGCCGACAGCACGCCACAGGTGGCGCGCATCGACGCGCACCTGCTCAACCGCCAGGGCGTGGCCCGCCTGAGCTACTGCGGCCCGGTGGTGCACACCCGCATCGACCGCCCGCTGGCCAGCCGCGAGCCGCTGCAGTTCGGCGCCGAGATTTACGGCCATGCCGGGCTCGAAGCCGACCTGGAGGTGATCGAGCTGGCCCAGGCCTGCCTGCGCAGTGCCGGTGTGGCCGGCCTGCTGCTGGACCTGGCCGATGTGCGGGTGATCGACGCCGTGCTGGCGCCGGTGGCCCTCACGGCCGCCCAGGTGTCGCGCATCCACGCGGCGCTGGACACCAAAGACGCCGCCGCCTTGACCGTGCTGGCCCGTGAGCTGCCCGAAGCCGTGGGTCGCGACCTGCTGGCCTTGCCCCGCCTGTTTGGCGACGTGGCGGTGCTGGACGAAGCACGTCGTGTGCTCAGCCCGTCCTCGACGCTGCACGCCGCACTCGACAACCTGCAGTGGCTGGCCGCTCAGGTGCGAGGGCTCAACGTGTCCATCGATCTGGCCGACCTGCGCGGCTATGCCTACTACACCGGCATGCGTTTCGCGCTTTTCGCATCGGGCTCGCACGGCCGCGAAGGGCAGGCCGTGGAACTGGCCCGCGGCGGTCGCTATGACGAGGTGGGGGCCATCTTCGGGCGCAAGCGTCCGGCCGTCGGTTTCAGTCTCGACCTGAAAGAGGTGGTGGCTGCGGTGGCGCCGCGCCCCCTGGTGGCGGCCATTCGCGCGCCCTGGGGCATGGACGCCAGCCTGCGGCAGGCCATTGCCGATCTGCGCCGGCAGGGGCACACCGTCGTGTGTGCCTTGCCCGGCCACGAACACGAAGTCGACGAATTCCTGTGCGACCGCGAACTGGTGCGTGACACCGGCTCTGCCAACGCATGGACAGTCCAGAACATTCAACCGGAAAACAGCAAATGATGAACAGCAGCAGCGCCGTCACTGGCCAGGTACAGGCAGGGCGCAACGTGGTGGTGGTTGGCACCCAGTGGGGTGACGAAGGCAAAGGCAAGCTGGTCGACTGGCTGACCGAGACCGCGCGCGGTGTGGTGCGCTTCCAGGGCGGCCACAACGCGGGTCACACGCTGGTGATCAATGGCGTGAAGACGGCGTTGCACCTCATTCCCAGCGGCATCATGCGCGCCGGCGTGAAGTGCTACATCGGCAACGGTGTGGTGCTCTCGGTGGGCAAGCTGTTCGAGGAAATTGCCGGCCTGGAGAAAGCCGGTGTCGAGGTGCGTTCGCGCCTGCGCGTGAGCGAGGCCTGCCCGCTGATCCTGCCGTTTCACGCCGCCGTGGATGTGGCCCGCGAGGCAGCCAAGGTGAAGGCCGGCACCGAGAAAATCGGCACCACCGGCCGCGGCATTGGTCCCGCCTACGAAGACAAGATCGCGCGCCGTGCGCTGCGCGTGCAGGACCTCAAGCACCCCGAGCGTTTCGCCACCAAGCTGCGCGAACTGCTGGACCTGCACAACCACTTGCTCACCACTTATCTGGGCTCGGCTTCCCTGCCGTGGGACGACAAGATCGCGGCCTACATGAAGGAGGGCGCGATCCAGTTTGAACCGGTCTTCGCCGAGGCGATGGAACAGGCCGAACTGCTCAAGCCCATGATTGCCGACGTCTCGCGTGAGCTCAATGAAGCCCACCAGGCCGGCGTCAACCTGCTGTTTGAAGGTGCCCAGGGCACGCTGCTCGACATCGACCACGGCACCTACCCGTTTGTCACCTCCAGCAACTGCGTGGCTGGCAACGCTGCCGCCGGTGCGGGCGTGGGCCCCGGCCTGCTGCATTACGTGCTGGGCATCACCAAGGCCTACTGCACCCGCGTGGGTGGCGGACCGTTCCCGACCGAACTGGAATGGGACAAGGAAGGCACGCCCGGCTGGCACATGTCCACCGTGGGCGCCGAACGCGGCACCACCACCGGGCGCGCCCGCCGCTGCGGCTGGTTCGACGCGGCGCTGCTCAAGCGCTCGGCGCAGGTGAATGGCCTGACCGGCCTGTGCATCACCAAGCTCGACGTGCTCGACGGCCTTGCCGAACTCAAGCTGTGCACCGGCTACGAGCTCGACGGCGAGACCATCGACATCCTGCCCATGGGTGCCGATGACATCGCGCGCTGCAAGCCGATCTACGAAACGCTGCCCGGCTGGAGCGACTCCTCCGTGGGTGTGACCCGTTTCGAAGACCTGCCCGAGAACGCACGCCGCTACCTGCAGCGCATCCAGGAAACCACCGGCGTGCCGATTCATGTGGTCTCCACCAGCCCGGATCGCGACCACACCATCCTGCTGCACCACCCTTACCACGCCTGATGCCGCCGGCCGGGCAGGGCCCGGCCACCTGGTTGGCCGCCTGTTCCGGTTTGGTGCAGAATCCCTTTTCAGAATTTCACCCGGAGCGCCCATGCTGACCGAAGACGGCAAACACCTCT
>JAGXRS010000367.1 GCA_018335615.1 Hydrogenophaga sp.
CCGATGAGCAGCGCGCGGCCGTGCGCGCCCGCGACCTGAACTGGGCCATGCGCACCGGCGGCAACATCTACTTCCTGGCCAAGCTGGGCGCCACCGACGGCCTGTCGTTCCAGCAGATGGCCGGCAGCATGACCGGCATGAGCGAGCAGCAGTACCGCGACATGATGATCGCCGGCGGCCGCAGCGCCGAGGGCAACCGCTATGCGGGTGAAACCGGCGATGCGCAGGGACCGGTGTCGCGCTCCGACGCGTGGAAGGCCTGGGAACTGACGCAGCAGGAGTCGCTGGCCGCCGAAATCCTGGGCGAGCACGCCGCGCAGCAGGGCGCCGATGCGGCCGCTGGCACCACCGGCCACGCCCGCATCACCGCGTCGGTCTACACCTCGCATGTGCCCGCCATCGGCGCCGCCATCGACCTGGGCAAGACCGGCGAGCCCTACTGGCAGCCGCTGTTTGCCGGCTACGAGCCGTCCAAGCAGTGGATGCGCGAGAACCAGCCCGACGTGGTGTTTCTGGTCTACAACGACCACGCCACCAGCTTTGACCTGGGCGTGATCCCCACTTTCGCCATCGGCACGGCGGCCGAGTTCGATCCCGCCGACGAAGGCTACGGCCCGCGCCCAGTGCCCAAGGTCATGGGCCACCCGGAACTGGCGGCGCACATCGCGCAGTCCGTGATCCAGCAAGACTTTGACCTCACCATCGTCAACGACCTGAAGGTGGACCACGGCCTCACCGTGCCCATGAACCTGCTGTTCGGCTCGCCCGAGGCCTGGCCGGTGAAGGTGATTCCATTCCATGTGAACGTGGTGCAGTACCCCGTGCCTTCCGGCCAGCGCTGCTTCGCGCTGGGCCAGGCCATCCGCCGGGCCATCGAATCGTATGACGCACCGCTGAAGGTGCAGATCTGGGGCACGGGCGGCATGAGCCACCAGCTGCAAGGCCCGCGCGCCGGCCTCATCAACAAGGAATGGGACAACCGCTTCCTGGACCGCCTGATCGCCGAGCCCGCCGAACTGGCCAAGGTGCCGCACATCGAATACGTGCGCGAAGCGGGCAGCGAAGGCATCGAGCTGGTGATGTGGCTCATCGCCCGCGGCGCCATGAGCGACGTGGCCGGCTCCGGCGCTGCGCCCGAGGTGGCGCACCGCTTCTTCCATGTGCCTGCCAGCAACACCGCCGTGGGTCACCTGATTCTCGAAAACCAGTAACACCCGTCCGCCCTGAGCCTGGCCTGTCCTGAGCCTGTCGACGGGTCGAAGGGCTCGCCACTCCACACGGGCCGGGCTTCGACAGGCTCAGCCCGATCGAAACGCCCGCACATACGAACAGAAAGAAGCACACCATGACCATCAAAGTAGCCCTCGCCGGCGCCGGCGCCTTCGGCATCAAGCACCTGGACGGTATCCGGAACATCGACGGCGTCGAAGTCGTCTCGCTGATCAGCCGCGACCTCGCCAAGACCCAGGAAGTGGCCGACAAGTACGGCATCCGGCACGTCACCACCCGGCTCGAAGACAGCCTGGCGATGAAGGAAGTCGACGCCGTCATCCTCTGCACGCCCACGCAGATGCACGCCGAGCAGACGCTGGCCTGCCTGCGCGCCGGCAAACACGTGCAGGTGGAGATTCCGCTGGCCGACAGCCTCAAGGGCGCAGAGGAAGTGGTGGCGCTGCAGAAAGAGACGGGCCTGGTCGCGATGTGCGGCCACACCCGCCGCTTCAACCCCAGCCACCAGTACGTGAACCAGAAGATCACGGCCGGCGAATTCAACATCCAGCAGATGGATGTGCAGACTTACTTCTTCCGCCGTACCAACACCAACGCGCTCGGTCAGCCGCGCAGCTGGACCGACCACCTGCTGTGGCACCACGCCGCCCACACGGTGGACCTGTTCGCCTACCAGTGCAACAGCGCAGTGGTGCAGGCCAATGCCATCCAGGGCCCGATCCACCCGGTGCTGGGCATCGCCATGGACATGAGCATCCAGCTGAAAGCCGCCAACGGCGCCATCTGCACGCTGAGCCTGAGCTTCAACAACGACGGTCCGCTGGGCACTTTCTTCCGCTACATCGGCGACACCGCGACCTACCTCGCGCGCTACGACGACCTGTTCACCGGCAAGGAAGAAAAGATCGACGTGAGCCAGGTGGCGGTCTCCATGAACGGCATCGAGCTGCAGGACCGCGAGTTCTTCGCTGCCATCAGGGAAGGCCGCGAGCCCAATTCGAGCGTGGCCCAGGTGTTCAACTGCTACCAGGTGCTGCACCAGCTGGAGCAGCAGCTCAACGGCTGAGCCCACCCCTGCCGGTTACCCCGGAGGCGACGCCAGCGGCCCGGCCTGAGCCCTCCGTCCAGCTCGGGAGGGCCTTGTGAACGGTGGTTCTGCGGCGTCACGGGTGGCGCCACGTCGCGCCCGGCATATCCTTCACGGCTCCATCCTCACGGCTGGGGCCGTTTCCCATTTCAGGAGTTCTCAACATGCAACAACGTCAACTCGGCCCCTTCAGCGTCAGTGCCATCGGCCTGGGCTGCATGAACATCTGCCACGCCTACGGTGCCCCGGCCAGTTTCGACGAGGCCGAGCGCCTGCTGCTCGGTGCGCTGGACCACGGCGTCACCCATTTCGACACCGCCGCGCTGTATGGCTTCGGCCAGTCCGAAACCGTGGTCGGCCAGGTGCTGTCCAGGCACCGCTCGAGATTCACCCTGGCCAGCAAGTGCGGCATGCAAGGCGTGCCGAATGCGCAGGGCGTGAACGTGCGGGTGATCGACGGCCGCCCCGACACGATCCAGGCCACCTGCGAGGATGCCCTGAAGCGCCTGCAGACCGATGTGATCGACCTTTACTACCTGCACCGCTGGGACAAGCAGGTGCCGATCGAGGAGAGCGTGGGCGCGCTGGGCGATCTGGTGCGCGCGGGCAAGATCCGCAGCATCGGCCTGAGCGAGGTCTCGGCCGGCACGCTGCGCAAGGCGCACGCCGAGCACCCGATTGCCGCGTTGCAGACCGAGTACTCGCTCTGGAGCCGCAACCCCGAAATCGCGGTGCTGCAGGCCTGCCGCGAACTGGGCGTGAGCTTCGTCGCCTTCAGCCCGGTGGCACGCGGCTTCCTGTGCGGCCCGATGGACGTCACCGCGCTGGACGCGAAAGACATCCGCAAGACCATGCCCCGTTTTGCGCCCGACAACTACGCGAAAAACGCGCTCCTGCTGCCGGCTTACCACGCCATTGCGGCCGAGGTCGGCTGCACCCCTGCGCAGCTGGCCATTGCCTGGCTGCTGCACCAGGGTGACGATATCCTGCCCATCCCCGGCACCCGCAGCGTGGACCATCTGCTGGACGACCTCGGTGCCGTGAATGTGCATCTGTCGGCCGATGTGATCGCCCGTCTGAACGCCCTGATCAACCAGCACACGGTGCACGGCGACCGCTACAACGCGCAAGCCAACAGCGAGGTCGACACCGAGACCTTCGCCTGAAACCCCCGCCCGAAACAAAACGCAATAAAGCGATACCGCCGCGAGATCCCGCCGGCCGCCGGCCGCGGCACCATGACGGTCATGTTCAACACCTTTGGAAGAGGAACCCCGTCATGACACGGTGGATCAAGCGAACCTTCATCGGCCTGGCAAGTGCTGCCCTTCTGGTCGGCGGCCTGACAGCCTGCGGCTCCCGCGGGCACCACAGCGGCGACTGGAGCGGCGAGCGCGTCACCGAGCTGCGCGGCAAGGCCATCGAAAGGCTGAGCAGCCGGCTGGACCTCAACGAGGCGCAACGGCAGAAGCTCGGCGTGCTGGCCGACGAGATGCTGGCCGCGCGCACCGCCGTGCGCGGCACCGGCGCCGATCCCCGCGTCCAGATGCAGGCGCTGGTGGCCGGTGAGCGCTTTGACCGGGCCGGCGCCCAGGCTTTGCTCGACCAGAAGACGCAGGCCGTGCAGGGCAGTGCGCCCCAGGTGATCGCCGCCATGGCGGATTTCTACGACAGCCTCACCCCCGCACAACAGGCGCAGGTGCGCGAGAAGATGGCCCGGCGCGGCGGCTGGTGGAAGCGCGGTTGAGCGCCAGGCTGTGCCTGATGTTGCCCCGGACCGCACCCCTCCACCACCTGGCCCACACGAGCCGCGCCCACGCGCCGGCCTTGCTGGACGGGGTTGACGATCCCCACGCCGAGCTGCTGGCAATGGTGTGGGGACCGCGCTTTGACCGCCAGCACGCGCTCGAGCTGTGGGCACGGCTGTCGCAGCAACAACCCGCTGCAGCGCTGCCGGTGCTGCCGGCGCTGATCTCGGCGGCAGACCGGTTCGACGCACTGGACGCACCGGTGCAGCACCGCCTGCGCCGTCTGATCCTGCGCCACCGCGCCCGTTGCACCCCGTCGGACGGCGGTGCTGTCCTCGCGGCCCGCACCGCCGCCGGCCCGGGTGCCGGGCGCCACCGAACGGGATGAGAATGGCGCCATGCACCGCATCCTGCTCATCGACGACGACGCACAGCTGGGCCCGCCGCTGGCCACCTATTTCCAGCGCTTCGATCTGGCGCTGACCCAGGCGCTCAGGCCCAGCGACGGCCTGGCGCGTCTTCGTGCCGGCGGCTTCGACGCCGCCATCCTCGACGTGATGCTGCCCGAAATGGACGGCTTCGAACTCTGCCGCACCATCCGCCGCGAGAGCGACATCCCCATCGTCATGCTGACCGCGCGTGGCGAGGTGATGGACCGTGTGGTGGGCCTGGAACTGGGCGCTGACGACTACCTGCCCAAGCCCTTCGAGCCACGCGAGCTGGTGGCCCGGCTGCAGACGGTGTTGCGACGCCGCAGCACGGTGCCCGCGGTGCAGGCCATGGCGCGGCAGGCCACGCTGGTCTTTGAAGGCCTGACGATCGACACCGCCCGGCGCAGTGTCACCCGCCAGGGGGAGGTGGTCGATCTGACCGGCACCGAATACGAGCTGCTGCTGTTGCTGGCGCGCGACCCCGGCAAGGTGTGGAGCCGGGACGACATCCTCAACCAGCTGCGCGGCCACGAGGCCGAGCTGTACACCCGCGCGGTGGACATCGTGGTGAGCCGGCTGCGCAAGAAGCTGGAGCCGCTGGACTGCATCAAGACGCTGCGCAACGCCGGCTATTCGCTGGCGCTGCGACGCGCCGCGCCATGAGCCTGCCGAGCGCCGGCTGGCTGCAGCGTTCCCGGCAGGCGCTGCGCTCGTCGCTCAAGCTGCGCCTGGTGCTGGTGTTCATCTTGCTGGCACTGGCGATGGCGGGGACCTTCATCATGGGCGCGCAGAAAGCTTTTGCTGTGGGCTGGCGCGAGGCGGCGCGGCCCCTGCTGATGGACTACACCACGCGGC
>JAGXRS010000368.1 GCA_018335615.1 Hydrogenophaga sp.
CCGCCTGCTGGCCGGCGGCCGAGCGCCCGGCCTTGACGACGATCACCGGCTTGTTGCGGGCCGCGGCACGCGCGGCCGACATGAATTTGGGCGCGGCCTCGATGCTCTCGATGTAGAGCAGGATGGCGCGGGTGTGCGGGTCGCTGCCCAGGAAGTCGAGCATGTCGCCAAAATCGACATCCGCCCGCTCGCCGAGCGAGACGAAGTGCGAAAAGCCAATGCCGCGCGAGCCGGCCCAGTCGAGCATGGCGGTGACCAGTGCGCCCGACTGCGAGACGAAGGCCAGCGCACCCGGTTGTGCGCCGATGTGCGCAAAGCTGGCATTGAGGCCCAGATGCGGCACCAGCAGCCCGATGCAGTTGGGCCCCAGGATGCGCAGCGTGTGCACCCGGGCGGCGTCGAGCATGGCCTGTTTCTCTGCCGGGGTCTGCCCGGCGGTCACCACAATGGCCGCGCGCGTGCCGCGCTCACCGAGAGCGGTGATGAGGGCCACCACGGTACTGGCAGGCGTGCAGATCACGGCCAGGTCGGGCGCCTCGGGCAAATCGTCCACGCTGGCGTAGGCGCGCACGCCGCCGAGTTGCGCGTGCTTGGGATTGACCGGGTACAGCGCGCCGGTGAAGCCGCCCTGCGTGAGGTTGCGCCAGACGGTGGCGCCCACGCTGCCGGGGCGCTGCGAAGCGCCGAAAACCGCCACGGAGCGCGGTGCGAAGAGGGCGTCGAGGTGGCGGATGCTCATGGTTTCACACTCGTGGTGGAGGCCATCCAGGCAATCAGCGAGGAGCGCATGGCTTCTTCGACCGACATGTCGATGGGGGTGGTCCAGCTGCGCGGCACAAACATGGTGTAGCCGCCAATCATGTAGCCCATGGGCAGGTAGACCGCCACGCGCTCCAGCTCGGCCAGGCCGGGCGGCAAGCCGTGCATGCTCTGGCGGGTGATGAGGCCGATGACGCCCAGTTCATGGCCCGGCATGCTGACCAGCACCACCTGCTGCGGGCTCTTTTTGTGTGGTGCAAAGTAATCGGCGAAGGTCTTGAGCGATGAATAAATGCTCTTGACCACCGGCAGGTTGGTGAAGGGTCGCTCCACCCAGTCCACCAGTCGGGTGGCGTAGGGCTGCGAGATCAGAAACCCGAGGCCCACGATCAGCAGCGCGCCCAGCACGATGCCCAGGCCGGGCAGGTAGAAGTCTTCGCCGATGAAAGGCCGGATCAGCCACATCGCGATGGACTCGGTCCAGGCCACCACCATGAATAACAGGTAGACGGTGAGGGCCAGGGGCAGTATGGTGATCAGGCCACGAAAAAAGTAACGGTAGATCTGTTTCATGTGGCGGTCGTGGAGCATCGCAAGTGAAGTGCGGCGCGCACCGGCGCGCCAGCACGTATCAGCATAGCAGCCGGGCTGCCTGGCGGGTGCGCGTGACACGCCTTGCAAGGCGTCACAATGGCACCATGTGGGATCCAGGCACCGCCCGTCGGGCCTCTGTCCTCGTCGCGCGCTATCGGACGCCCGTGCGACGCCTCCCTCACAGTCCCTCAGGAACTCCGGGGCCCATGCGGGCTCTCTCTGGCATGAACGGTTTCACGGATCTTCTCTCTCGCGCCTTGCGGCTCGTACTCAGCCTGGTACTCGGCGTGGGCTTGGCCTTGCTGGCGCTGAGTCTGTTGCTGGCGGCGCTCGTGGTGGTGCTGGGCATGACGCTCTGGGCCTTGGTGACCGGACGCAAGCCGGCGCCCGTGATGGTGTTCCAGCGCTTTCGCCAGGCGTCGCAGCAATACGCGGGCGGGGCCTGGCCGGGCCGGGGTGGCCGGCCCGGGCATGCCCCCGGGCGCGACCTGGAGGTGGTGGACGTACAGGCCCATGAAGTGCCCGAAGCGCCCAGCCATCCCGGCAGTTCACGCCCGGGCAACGACACGCTGCGTCGCGCCTCGCTGTAAGCGGCGGGGCTGTCGGCGTGCGTGCCCATGCGCGCACGTGGCAGGGAGCATCAGCCTTCGTCTTGCGCGTCGTTCTCGTCGGGCTCGCCCCTGCGTTTGGCCAGCGCGGCTTGGTAGACGGCATTGCGTGCCTGCCCGGTGATCTCCGCGCACAGGCGCACGGCGGTTTTCAGCGGCAGTTCAGCCAGCAGCAGGTCCAGCGTGCGCAGGCTGGCAGCGTCCAGTTCATCGCCCGCCTCCTCCACCGCGCGGGGGTGCACCAGCAGCACGAATTCGCCGCGCGTGCGGTGGACGCCGGCTTTCAGCCACCCCGGAAAAGCCGCCGCCTCCAGATGGACCACTTCCTCGAATTGTTTGGTGAGTTCGCGACCGACCGTCAGCGTGCGTTCGCCCAGCGCGGCCAGATCCCGCGCCAGTGCCTCGATGCGGTGCGGCGCCTCCAGCAGCACGCAGGCGCGGGCATCGGCGGCCAGGCCCTGTATCCCACGCTGGCGTTCCGCGGCCTTGGGTGACAGGAACCCGGCGAACACGAAGCGCCCGTCCCAGCCACTGTGCCCGGCCACACTCAGCAGGGCGGTGATGCTGCTGGCGCCCGGAACGGGCACCGCACGCAGGCCGGCCGCATTCACCGCGGCCACCAGGCGCGCGCCGGGGTCGCTCACGCCGGGTGTGCCCGCATCACTCACATAGGCCACGCGCTGGCCTTCGCGCAGGCGCTGCACCACGGTCTGGGCCGCCTCGGCCTCGTTGTGCTCGTGCAGGGCCAGCAGCGGCTTGTGCAGTCCGTAGCCCTGCAGCAGGCTGGCGGTGTGGCGGGTGTCTTCGCAGGCCACGCTGTCCACCAGCGACAGCACCTGCAGCGCGCGCAGGCCGATGTCGGCCAAATTGCCAATGGGCGTGGCCACCATGTACAGGGCCCCCTGCGGATAATGCTGATGAGCCGCCGCCTCACGCGCGGCCGCCAACAGGGATGGGGTGCTTGCAGACAATGTGGTTTTCCAGAAAACAGGGTGTGTCGCCGGCGGGCGGCGCAGCGCCCAGCACCAAGCGGATGGGTGATGCCGCCGAAGACCGGGCGCTGGCGCATTTGCAGGCGCAGGGGCTGGGGCTCGTGCAGCGCAATTTCCGCACCCCCGGCCGCGGTGGCGGCGAACTCGATTTGATTATGCGCGAGCGAGACGGCACGCTGGTGTTCGTCGAGGTGCGCCACCGCACCAGTGCGCGCCAGGGCGGTGCCGCTGCCAGCATCACGGTGCAGAAACAGCGGCGAATCGTGTTCGCAGCGCGGCACTTTCTGTTGCGGCTCGGCTCAGAGCCTCCATGCCGTTTCGACGTGGTGCTCATCCAGGGCGACACCCGTGCGCAGGCATCAACCGCGCAGGCGGTGTCGGTCGAGTGGATTCGCGCCGCCTTCGACGCATCTGCACACGGTTGACACACCGCCCACCGCTATCATCGCCGCCATGCTCTTGCAACGAATACAACAACAGTTCATCGACAGCGCCGACCTCAAGTACCAGTGTGCCCAGTCACTGGCGCCGGTGGTGGAAGCCGCCACCAACGCCGTGCTGGCCAGCGTCACCGGCGGAGGCAAGGTGCTGTCCTGTGGCAACGGGGCGTCGGCCGCGGCGGCCCAGCACTTCGCCGCGAGTTTCGTGGGGCGCTACGAGCGCGAGCGGCCCGAGCTGGCGGCCTTTTCGCTCACCGCCGACACGGCGGTGCTCACCGGCATTGCCAACGACTTCGACGCCCGGGCGATTTTCGGTCGCCAGGTGCGCGCGCTGGGGCAGGCCGGTGATGTGCTGCTCGTGCTCTCCACCACCGGCAACTCGGCCAATGTGATGGCCGCCGTGGAAGCGGCGCATGAGCGCGACATGACCGTGGTGGCGCTCACCGGGGCCCGCGGTGGGCGCCTGGGGCAGATGCTGCGCGACACCGATGTGCAGGTCTGCGTGCCGCACGACATGCCCGCGCGCATCCTGGAGGTGCACCACATGGTGCTGCACTGCATCTGCGACGGCGTGGATGCCCAGCTGCTGGGGCTGCCCGACGCACCCCTCAACGAAACGGAGAATCCCTGATGACGACCCCCCAGCCCCGACGACCTGCCCGCTGGCGCCGCCTGGCAGCGCTCACGCTCACCGCCGCCGCCCTGGGCGCGGCCTTGTCGGCCTGCGCCCCCCTGATCGTGGGTGGGGCGCTGACCGGCGCATTGGTGGCCAGCGACCGCCGCACCTCGGGTGCGCAACTGGAAGACCAGGGCATCGAATTCCGCGCGTCCGGGCGGCTGCGCGAGGTGCTGGGTGACCGTGGCAGTGTGGCCGTGACCAGCTACAACCGCCAGGTGCTGCTCACCGGCGAGGTGAACACCGAGCAGGACAAGGCGCTGGTCGAACGCACCGTGGCGGCGGTGGAAAACGTGCGGGCGGTCGTGAATGAGGTGGGGGTGCAGGCTAGGTCAACGGTCACACAGCTGTCATCCGACACCCTGATGACCGGCCGTGTCAAGGCCAGCCTGATCGACGCGCGCGACATCACGGGCAGCGCGTTCAAGGTCGTCACCACCCGGGGCACGGTCTACCTGATGGGCCGCGTGACGCAGCGCGAGGCCGACCGCGCCACCGAGATCGCACGCAACGTGCAGGGCGTGCGGCGCGTGGTGCGCGTGCTGGAAATCATCACCGAGGAAGAGCTGGCCCGGGTGCAGCCCCGCCCGGCCGCCAACGAGCGCTGAACCTGCGGCTGCGGCGACGCCATCAAGCGCGGTCGCGCCGTGGCTGGTGCCGGCGCACGGGGATGCTGTGGCACCGGCTTGGCCGGACCACAGGCATCGCCCCGTGGAGGGGGCTGAGGGCCGCGGCTCCCAGCCTGCCTGCGCAGGCTGGGACGGCCCAAGGAGGCACCGTCTCTGGCGGTACCGCGGCCTGCAAGGCACGCCGAAGGCGGCGCGGGGGTGTGTCTATTTCAGGCGCTTGATCAGGCTGGAGGTGTCCAGCCGGTGGCCGCCCATGGCCTGCACATCGGCGTAGAACTGGTCCACCAGCGCGGTGACCGGCAGGCGGGCGCCGTTGCGCTTGGCCTCGTCGAGCACCAGGCCGAGGTCTTTGCGCATCCAGTCCACCGCAAAGCCGAAGTCAAACTTGTCCGCCACCATGGTCTTGCCGCGGTTGTCGAGCTGCCAGCTCTGGGCCGCGCCCTTGCCGATGACGTCCAGCACCTGGTTCATGTCCAGGCCGGCTTTCTGGCCGAAGGCCACCGCTTCGGACAGGCCCTGCACCAGCCCGGCGATGCAGATCTGGTTGACCATTTTGGTCAGCTGCCCGGCGCCGCTCTCGCCCATCAGCGTGAAGGCGCGTGAGAACGCCATGCCGACCGGTTGCACGGCGTCAAAGGCCTTCGTGTCACCGCCGCACATGACGGTGAGTGTGCCGTTCTGCGCACCGGCCTGGCCGCCCGACACGGGGGCATCCACGAAGGCCAGGCCGAGGTTCTTCGCGGCCGTGTACAGCTCGCGCGCCACGTCGGCCGAGGCCGTGGTGTGGTCCACGAACACGGCACCCGGCTGCATGCCGGCGAGGGCGCCATCGGCGCCCAGCGTCACCGAGCGCAGGTCGTCGTCGTTGCCCACGCAGCAGAACACGATGTCCGCGCCGGTCGCCGCTTCACGCGGCGTGTCCCGGGCGGCACCGCCGAACTCGGCCACCCAGGCCTGTGCCTTGGCTGGCGAACGGTTGTAGACCGTGACCGCGTGCCCGGCCCGTGCCAGGTGACCCGCCATGGGAAAACCCATGACGCCCAGGCCCAGGAACGCGACCTTCTTCGGTGCAACGGTTTCGTAGTTTTTGGTGGCAATGCTGCTCATGTCGGATGTTCCGGAAGAAAGGGATGGATGAGTATCCCGAAATAAGGCCGCATCGGTGCAGCCGGCGCGACAGGACCGGCCCAGCACGTGGCACAGCAGTCCCTCGACAGGCTCACGCAGGACGGACTGCACCGCCCGGCTCCTGGCCCACGGCGCGCGCGGCCCGGCCGGGAGTGCGTCACATGATCGTGAAGTGCTCGGTGCCAGCGGCCAGGTCCTGGGTCTTCGCACGCTGGCTGTTGAGCTTGATCTGCAGGCGCAGGTCGTTGAGCGAATCGGCGTTGCGCAGCGCGTCCTCGAAGCTGATGAGGTTGGCCTCGTAGGCGTTGAACAGGGCCTGGTCGAAGGTCTGCATGCCCATGTTGCCGCTCTTCTTCATGATCTCCTTGATCTCGCTCACCTCGCCCTTGAAGATCAGGTCGGAGACCAGAGGGGAGTTCAGCATGATCTCCACCGCCGCATGCCGGCCCTTGTTGTCCTGCCGCGGCACCAGACGCTGCGAGATCAGCGCACGCAGGTTCAGCGACAGGTCCATGAGCAATTGCGGCCGGCGGTCTTCCGGGAAGAAATTGATGACGCGGTCCAGTGCCTGGTTGGCGCTGTTGGCGTGCAGCGTGGCCAGGCAGAGGTGGCCGGTTTCCGAGAACTGGATCGCATGCTCCATGGTCTCGCGGTCGCGGATCTCGCCCATCAGGATCACGTCGGGCGCCTGGCGCAGCGTGTTCTTCAGGGCGGCATCCCAGCTGTCGGTGTCCAGGCCCACTTCGCGCTGCGTGATCACGCAGTTCTTGTGCGGGTGCACGAACTCCACCGGGTCTTCGATGGTGATGATGTGGCCGTAGGTGTTCTCGTTGCGCCAGTCCACCATGGCCGCCAGCGTGGTCGACTTGCCCGATCCGGTGGCGCCCACCACGATGCAGAGTCCGCGCTTGGACAGCACCACGTCCTTGAGCACGGGCGGCAGGCCGAGTTTGTCCAGGCTGGGCAGCACGGCGGGAATGGTCCGCAGCACCATGCCGACCTTGCCCTGCTGGATGAAGGCGCTGACGCGGAAGCGCCCGATGGCGGGCGGCGAAATCGCGAAGTTGCACTCCTTGGTGCGCTCGAACTCGGCCGCCTGCTTGTCGCTCATGATCGCCCGTGCCAGCGCCAGCGTGTGCGTGGCGTTCAGCGGCTGGGGCGACACCTTCATCACCCGCCCGTCCACCTTGATGGCGGGCGGAAAGTCGGCCGTGACGAACAGGTCGCTGCCGGAGCGGCTGAGCATCAGGCGCAGCAGGTCGTTGATGAATTTCGAAGCCTGATCGCGTTCCATTAGAGGACCTTTGCGCGGACTGAAGTGAAACGGTGGAGGGAGGGGGCTTGAACCGCGGAATGCCGAGGAACCGGCTTTGCCGGACCGCAGGCATGGCCCCCTTGAGGGGGGATGCGGCCACACACAGTGGGCCAGTGACGGGGGCAGGGCATGGTCACCCGGGGAAATTCTCCGGCATCTTGGCCTTGCTGCGTGCCTCGGCGGCGCTGATGACGTTGCGCCGCACCAGATCCGCCAGGTTCTGGTCCAGCGTCTGCATGCCCAGGCTGTTGCCGGTCTGGATGGCCGAGTACATCTGCGCCACCTTGGCCTCGCGGATCAGGTTGCGGATGGCGCTGGTGCCCAGCATGATCTCGTGCGCCGCGACGCGGCCGGTGCCGTCCTTGGTCTTGCACAGGGTCTGCGAGATCACCGCCACCAGCGACTCGGACAGCATGGCGCGCACCATGTCTTTCTCTTCGGCCGGGAACACGTCGATGATGCGGTCGATGGTCTTGGCCGCGCTGCTGGTGTGCAGCGTGCCGAACACCAGGTGGCCGGTTTCGGCCGCGGTCATGGCCAGTCGGATGGTCTCCAGGTCGCGCATCTCGCCCACCAGAATGGCGTCGGGGTCTTCGCGCAGCGCCGAGCGCAAGGCGTTGGAAAAGCTCAGCGTGTGCGGGCCGACCTCGCGCTGGTTCACCAGGCACTTCTTCGATTCGTGTACGAATTCCACCGGGTCTTCCACCGTGAGGATGTGGCCGTACTCGGTTTCATTCAGGTGGTTCACCATGCCCGCCAGCGTGGTCGACTTGCCCGAACCCGTGGGCCCCGTGACCAGCACCATGCCCCGCGGGCGCAGCGCCAGATCGGCAAAGATCTTGGGCGCGTTGAGCTGTTCCAGCGTGAGGATCTTGCTCGGGATGGTCCGGAACACCGCGCCCGCACCCCGGTTGTGGTTGAAGGCGTTGACGCGGAATCGGGCCAGCCCTTCGATCTCGAACGAGAAGTCGCACTCCAGGAACTCTTCGTAGTGCTTGCGCTGGTTGTCGTTCATGATGTCGTACACCATGCTGTGCACCATCTTGTGGTCCAGCGGCTCGACGTTGATCCGCCGCACGTCACCATGCACCCGTATCATGGGTGGCAG
>JAGXRS010000369.1 GCA_018335615.1 Hydrogenophaga sp.
CCTGCCGATTCCACCGCCGCCGGCGCCACCGAACCCACCGCTGGCTCCTGCGCTCCTGCAGCGGACGGCACACCGACCGATTCGTCCCCTGAGGCGGCCAATACCGCCGCCCAAGACCAACCCGACCCCCAAGATGACCACGCTGATCTGCAACTGCAACCAGACCATGCCCCTGAACGCGAAAGCCCTGGGCGAGGCGCTGGATGAGGACCTGACGCTGCACACCACGCTGTGCCGGCGCGACGCCCCGGCCTTCCAGCGCGCCACCCGCCGCAGCGACGAGCTGGTGGTGGCCTGCACACAAGAGAGCCGGCTGTTCACCGAACTGTCCGAACAGACCGAAGGCGCCGTGTCGCTGGACGTGCGGCCGATCCACTTCGTCAACATCCGTGAAACCGGCGGCTGGAGCCGCGAAGCCGCGCAGGCCACGCCCAAGATGGCAGCGCTGCTGGCCGCAGCCCGCCTGCCCGATGCCGAGCCGGTGCCCACCGTCACCTACAAGAGCGCCGGGCGCGTGCTGGTCATCGGTGCGCTGGAAGACGGCGAGCGCGCCGCTGCGCTGGTGGGCGACGTGCTTGACGTCACCCTCATGGCCACCGGCGGCGCCGGCATGCAGCAACGCCGCTACCCCGTCATCGCCGGCGAACTGCGCCAGGTGCGCGGCTGGCTGGGCGCGTTCAACGTGGAATGGGTCACCCGCAACCCGATCGACCTGGACCTCTGCACCCGCTGCAACGCCTGTGTGGCGGCCTGCCCGGAAGACGCCATCGGCCTGGACTACCAGATCGACATGGACCGCTGCCAGTCGCACCGCGCCTGCGTGAAGGCCTGTGAGGCCGTGGGCGCCATCAATTTCCAGCGCGAGCCGCAGCCCCACAGCGACACGTTTGACCTGGTGCTGGACCTGCGCCGCACCCCTGCCTTCAGCCAGCACGCACACCCGCAGGGCTATGTGCACCTGCCCGGCGGCTTGAGCGACCCGGCGGCCATGGCTGCGCTGCTGAAGCTGCGCGAGCTGGTGGGCGAGTTCGAGAAACCCAAGTTCTTCACCTACAAACAGAAAATTTGCGCCCACGGCCGCAATGAAACCGTGGGCTGCAACGCCTGCGTCGAGATCTGCTCGGCCCTGGCCATCAGCAGCGACCTCAAGCGCAACCAGATCGTCGTCAATCCCAACCTCTGCGTGGGCTGCGGCGCCTGCACCACCGTGTGCCCGACCGGTGCGCTGAGCTATGCCTACCCGCGCGCCAGCGAGCAGGGCGTGAAGCTGCGCACCCTGCTGGCCACCTACGCCCGCGCCGGCGGCAAGGACGCGGCTCTGCTGCTGCACAGCCAGGAAGCGGGTGCCGCCCTCATCGGCGACCTGGGCCGTGCCGCCTCGCTGGACAAGACCGTGCGCGGCGTGCCGGCCCGCGTGATCCCGCTGCCGTTGTGGCACACCGCGTCCGTGGGGCTGGAGGTGTGGCTCTCGGCCTTTGCTTACGGTGCCTCGCAGGTCTGGGTGCTCATGACCGGCGACGAAGCCCCGCAGTACCGCGACGCGGTGCGCGAGCAGATGGCGGTGGCACAAAGCATCGTCAGCGGTCTGGGCTACAGCGGCCAGCATTTCCAGCTGATCGAAGCGCGCGACGCCCGTGACCTGATGGCCCTGGACGCCGCGCTCGGCGTTGCACCGGCTCAGGGCGTGAAGCGCCGCGCCAGCTTCGCCGTGCAGGCCGAGAAGCGTGCCACCCTGGAGCTGGCACTCGACCACCTGGCACAGGACAGCGCCACGCTGGGCCGCACGGTCGACGCCATCGCGCTGCCCGCCGCTTCGCCGCTGGGCGCCATCGCCGTCAACCAAGACACCTGCACGCTGTGCCTGAGTTGCGTCAGCGCCTGCCCGGCCAGTGCCCTGCAAGACAACAACGAGCGCCCGCAGCTGCGTTTCATCGAAAAGAACTGTGTTCAATGCGGCTTGTGCGCCAGCACCTGCCCCGAAAACGCCATCACGCTCACACCGCGCCTGTTGCTGAGCGAACAGCGCAAGCAGCTGCGCGTGCTCAACGAAGCGAAGCCCTACCAGTGCATCCGCTGCAGCAAGCCCTTCGGCACGCTCAAGGGCATCGAGGTGATGCTGGGCAAGCTGGCCGGTCACGCGATGTTCCAGGGCGAGGCGCTCGAACGCCTGAAAATGTGCGGCGACTGCCGCGTGGTGGACCTGTACTCCAGCGAGCGCGAGTCCCGCATCACGGACCTATGACCCCCCCGGGCCGCGGCGCGCCATCCCCCAGGGAATCGCGCCCCGGCCTGGCGAAGCCCGTCGCACGGCGTGTCGGGTCATCACCCGGCAGACCGCGTGGTGCGGCGATCAGCGAATCCAGTAGCAAACCATATGAACGAACAGATCCCCGTTTCCTCCGCCCTTGACGAAGAAACTGCCCGTGCCGAGGTGTACGGCCTGCTGGCCGCGCTGTTTTACGCGCCGCCCACGCCCGCGCTGATGGCGCAATTGCGCGTGGCCGTGACCGAGGCGCCCGCCGCTGGCGGTTTCCTGGAAGAACCCTGGCGCGGCGTGGTGGCTGCTGCACGCGGCATCACCGACGAGGCGGTGGCCAACGAGTTTGACGCGCTGTTCGGTGGCGTCGGCAAACCCGAGGTCTACCTGTTCGGCTCCCACTACCTGAGCGGTTTTCTGAACGAAAAACCGCTGGTCGCTTTGCGCAACGACCTGGCCGCCCTGGGCCTGAGCCGCGACGGCGACATGTCCGAGACAGAAGACCACTTCGCCTACCTGTGCGAGGTGATGCGCTACCTGATCGCCGGCGACGAGGTGGAGGTGGCCAACCTCACGCAGCAGCAGAAATTCTTCGTCACCCACATGCAGCCATGGGGCCAGGCCATGTGTGACACCCTCACCGCCCACCCCAAGGCGCGTTTCTACGCCGCCCTGGCGGCTTTCACCCATGCATTTCTGGGGGTGGAGACGCAGGGATTCGACATGCTGGCCTGAGCGGTCGAGAGGCGGGGGGCCGGGCAACCGGTGCACGCAGACCGCATGAAACGGCGGTGCACATGAGCCGGGTGCGGGGCTCTCAATCCTTCGTGGCGCGCTGGCGCACCTGGGCGATGTAGGCCTCGCCATCGGGCGGGCGCCCGGCGCGCTGGCTCTCCCAGATCATGCGGCCCAGGCATTCCATCACCTCGTGGTGGGCGGCGTGCAGGTCGTCGCGCCGTGCGGCCAGCAGTTCCACGGCCTGGCGGATGCCGGGTGGCTGGTCGATGCTGGACTGCTCGCTGATCGACAGGTGCATCGACAGGTGGAGGAAAGGATTCTCCTGGTCCGGATGGGCCACCGCCATGTCGCGCAGGGCGGCGTCTACGTCGGACAGCGTCGCGTGGTACTCGGGGTGTTCGTCGATCCACTGGCTCACCAGCGTTTCCATCGCGTCCAGGGGTGCACCTGCGCGTGCCCTGGCGTAAACACCGCAGAAGTAACGCCGAACATCGGCCTGGGAGGGTTGGGTCAGCATGCCGGGATTGTCGCGCAATGGCTGGCGACGGGCTGGCGCAGGGGCACAATGACGCTTGATCCCTCGGAATTCATGCAAGATAATGCATGTTGTTTGACGCGAAATAATGCATTCCACCTCAGGAGATTCCATGTCCCAAGCCTTCATCGTCGATGCCATCCGCACGCCCTTCGGCCGCTACGGTGGCGCCCTGTCCAGTGTGCGCACCGATGACCTGGGCGCCATCCCGCTGCGCGCCCTGATGGCGCGCAACCCGAATGTGGACTGGGCCGCCGTCACGGACGTGCTGTACGGCTGCGCCAACCAGGCCGGCGAAGACAACCGCAACGTCGCCCACATGAGCAGCCTGCTCGCCGGCCTGCC
>JAGXRS010000370.1 GCA_018335615.1 Hydrogenophaga sp.
TAGCCGCCCGCGGCCCGCCACAGGCGCTCCAGGTGCGCCGGGTCGTCCGGGCCCGGGTCGATCACGATGTGGCCGGTGGCCGGGTCGCCCACCACGTAGCTGTTGGTGCCAGGGCCGGTCATGAAGCCGGGGTTGGGCGCGGTGAGGCGCTGCACGTTCTTCAGCAGCGCCACCGGGTGGTCGTGCTGCCAGTCCAGGTGGTGCACGATCTGGCCGTCGGGGCTCACCAGCGCCAGTTCGCCAAACGGTGGCTCGTGCTCCATGTGGCGCGACTCGGCACCCTGCAGCCAGCCGGCGCGCGGGCAGCTGGTGAACAGCGGCTCGTCGTTGACCGCGCAGGCGTCCAGCACCGCCTGTACCGAGGCGTAGGCCTGCAGCCGCTCCAGCGTGCGGATGGTGGGGAAGATGATGAAGAAGCCCCCAGCGGCATGGCGCGCCAGCGCGTCGGCCGGGCGCACCCAGACCGGCTCGAACTGCTCCGATTCGTCCGCTACCGGCTCCTGGCCGTCGGGCATGCGGGCGACCAGGAAGGGTACGTCGAAGCGGCGCGGCAGGTCGCGGTCGGTGATCCAGTGCGCCAGCACGAAGACTTCGGCACCGTCCAGCGTGAGGCCGTGGGCGGCGCATTGCGCGGCAAACGGGGCTTTGCGGTCGAGCGTGGCAATGTCGGTTGTGCCCAGGTGCGAGCCATCGGCGCGTCGCGCCAGCAGCACGCCCAGTTCCTCGAAGCTCTCGCGGATGGCGGCAATCGCCTGCGTCAGGTGCAGATCGCTCTGGGTCGCGCGGCGCGTGGATTGCCCGTGCGCCTGCGCATCGGCGGCGTCGATGCCACCGCCCGGGAACACGTAAGCGCCGGGGGCGAAGCTGGCCGTCATGGAGCGGCGCGTCATCAGCACCTCGACGCCGGGCCTGGCCGGGTCGGTGCTGTCGCGCAGCAGCAGCACCGTGGCGGCGGGGCGCAGGGTGGCGGGCGGGCGTGTGGGGTGCAGGAGTTGGGTAGGGCGGACCATGACCGTATTCTGGAGCAAGCGCGGGGGGCCGGGCTGTCGCCCGCGCCCGGGCGTGCTGGACATTCCGGGCGCGGGCAGGGCTGATAATCCGCCCATGCACATCCGGTTCACCAAAATGCAGGGCGCGGGCAACGACTTCATCGTCCTGGACGAGACGCGCGGCCTGCTCGGCCTGAGCACGGCCCAGTACCGCTGGCTGGCCGACCGGCACTTCGGTGTCGGGGCTGATCAGATCCTGAGCGTGCGCCCCGCGCCCGCGCCCGGGCTCGATTTCGAGTACGTGATCCACAACGCCGACGGCGGCGAGGTCGAGCACTGCGGCAACGGGGCGCGCTGCTTCGTGCGTTATGTGCACGACAAGGGTCTCACCCAGCGCAACCCCGTGCGCGTGAAGGTGAAGAACGGCGACATCAGCCTCTCACTGGAAGCCGACGGGCGCGTCAAGGTTGACATGGGTGCACCGGTTTTCGACTTGCCGCGCGTGCCTTTCGAAGCGGGCACCTGCTCGGCGCAGCCGATGGGGAATTTCGAGCGCTGGCCGCTGCCGCTGGCCGGCGGTGGACAAGTGCCCGTCGCGGTGTTGTCCATGGGCAACCCGCACGCGGTGCTGCTCGTGGACGACGTGGATACCGCGCCGGTGCCGCACTGGGGGCCCCAGATCGAACGCCATGTGCAGTTTCCGCGCCGTGTCAATGTTGGTTTTCTGCAGGTGCTCAGCCGCACCCAGGTGCGTCTGCGGGTGTACGAGCGCGGCTCTGGCGAAACGCTGGCCTGCGGCACGGGCGCCTGCGCGGCTGTGGTGGCGGGCATCCGCCTGGGCCTGCTGGACGCGTGCGTGGATGTGCACACCCGCGGCGGCGTGCTCACCATCGAATGGCAGGACAGCCCCACCCACGACAGCCCGGTCCTCATGGCCGGCCCGGCCACCAGCGTGTTCGAAGGCAGCATCGACGTGCCTGAGGTGCTGGATGCGCCCAGCCTGCACCCTGTTGCTGAACCGGTCTGACGGCCACCACCTTCCCCAAGACCATGAAACCGAACGACACCCTCGCGCCCATCACCGAAGACGACATCGCCGAGTACCTCTCCAACACGCCGGACTTCTTCGAGCGCCAGGCCAGCCTGCTGGCCGCCGTGCAGCTGACCAGCCCGCACAGCCACCGCGCCGTCAGCCTGCAGGAGCGCCAGGCCGAGATGCTGCGCGAAAAGATCAAGGGGCTGGAGTTGAAGGCGGCCGAGATGATCCGCCACGGCCACGAGAACACCGCCATTGCCGACAAGCTGCAGCGCTGGACGCGCGAACTCCTGCGCACCCGCGAGGCGCGCGACCTGCCGTCGGTGGCGGCCGAGCAGATCGCCGCCCTGTTCCTGGTGCCACAGATTGCGATCAAGGTCTGGGGCGTGCTGCCCGCGTACGCGCAGGAGCCTTTCGCCCAGGGCGCCAGCGAAGACGTGATGACGTTTGCCTCCTCGCTCACGCGGCCCTATTGCGGTGCCAATCGGGGGCTGGAGGCCGCGCAGTGGCTCGACGACCCGGCCTCGGCCGCCTCGCTGGCGCTGATTCCCCTGCGCGCCGGCATCGCGCCCCAGGCGTTCGGTCTGCTGGTGCTGGCGTCGTCCGACGCGCAGCGCTTCGGCGCCGAGATGGGCACCGACTTTCTGGAGCGCATCGGTGAGCTCACCAGCGCGGCGCTCTCACGCCTGCGCCCGGTGGTGCCACCCGAGCTGGTCTGAGCGTGGCCATGGCCGAGGGCCCGCCCGCCACCGACACCACCGACGGCGACGCCAGTCTGGTGCAGGCCTACCTGCAGCATGTGCGGGTGGAAAAGCGCCTGGCCGAGCGCACGGTGGCGCTGTACACGCTCGACCTGGAGAAGCTGGCGCAACAGGCGCAGGCGATGGGGCTGGCCTTGCGGGCCGTGCAGCAGCCGCACATCCGCCGCTGGGTGGCACAGATGAACAGCGGCGGGCGCAGCGCGCGCGGCATCGCCCTCATCCTCTCGGGCTGGCGCGGTTTCTACGTCTGGCTGGGACGCCAGGGCCTGATCGGCCACAACCCGGTGCAGGGCGTGCGGGCGCCCAAGGCGGGCAAGCCGCTGCCCAAAGCGCTGGGGGTGGACGAGTCGGTGCAGCTGGCCTCGTATGCCCACGAAGCCGACGACCCGGCGATGGAAGCACGGGACCGCTGCATCACAGAACTGCTCTACGGCTGCGGCCTGCGCATCAGCGAGCTGGTGGGGCTGGACGCCCGGGCCAGCGCTGCCGCCAGCGGCTGGATCGACGACGCGGCTGGCGAAGCGCATGTGCTCGGCAAGGGCGCCAGGCGCCGCAGCGTGCCGGTGGGGCGCGCCGCGCTGGCCGCGCTGGCCGAGTGGCGGG
>JAGXRS010000371.1 GCA_018335615.1 Hydrogenophaga sp.
GGGGCGGTGGGTGGTGCAGCCCGTTCGACCGGCGCTGGCACGACCGTCGCAGAGGCCGGTGTGCTGCCGGCCCCGGGGGCATCCGGCACCTGGCGGCCCACGGCAGCGACGGGGCCCCAAGCGGGGGCCGTCGCCGGGCGCGACCACCACCAGGCGGCCGCCCCCGCTGCCATCAACAGGGCCAGGGCGAGCGCGGCCCACAGGCCAGGGCGTTGCCCGATGGCGAAGCGGCTGTCGAGCCGGAGCCCCGAGGGGCCGGCGGCACCCAGGCCGGCCGTGTGGCTGTGCAGGCCGGGCACATGGCCGCGTTCCCGGTCGGCGTCCGCGCGTTTGAGGGCGTCAAGAATGTAGGACATGGCAGGGTCAGGGCGCGGTGGTCGCCAGGCGCGGTTCGGCGACCCCGGCGTTGCGGTTGAGCAGCATCAGCGTCATGGGGCCGGCCAGGCCGTCGCCCTGCAGCCCCTGGCTGAGCTGAAAAGCGCGTACGCGGGCCGCTGCATCGGTGGCGTCGGCCGGAATCAGGCCGCTGGTTTGCAAGGTCTGCAGTTGCTCGGCCAGCCAGCCCACGGCCGGGTCCCATTGGGCGGGTTTTGGCCGGTCTCTCTGGTCTGGCGGCGTGCGCCACAGCGTGGCGTAGTCCCCCCGCCAGGTGTCGGCCAAGGCCGTCAGCGGCACTTTCCACTGCTGTTCGCCGGTGTGCAGGGTGGCGCTGTCGCCGCTCAGGGCGGTGAGCACGGCCCAGCCGCTGGTGGGCCCCGGCAAGTGCAACTGCAGCACGGCCGGGCGGTCCATTTGCTGCAGGCCATGCAGCGTCATGCGGGAGGTGCGAAAGCACTGCAGTTCGTGGCGGGCGGCGCTCGTGCAGGGGTCGTCGTCCCGCAGGGGCTGGCCCCACAAGGGTCCGAGCACGCGAAGACCGGTCGCCTCGCTGCGCAGCAGGGCGTCGGCTGGCGGCAGCCCGGGCGTGGGCGCCGGCTCCCCGGGCGGCTGAGCGTCTGCCCGCGGTGGCGTGGCGGAAGGGGTTCCCGCCGCCGTGGTGGACGGATCGGCCGAAGGGGCGGGCTCGGCGAGGCGGTGGGTCTGCGGCGTTCCCTCTGCCGCCGCCTGCGCCACAGAGCCAGGGGCCGCCGCGGCCACAGCGGCTCGGTCGGTCCGGGGCGGTATCTGCGCCGTCTGCGGGAGCCAGAGCCACAGCAAGGCCGCGGCGGACACAGCCCCGCCGACCGCTCCCAGGGCCAGGCTGCCCACGCGGCGGGCAGGCCGGCCCCCGGCCGTGGCAGGGGTCGCCTCGTCTACAGACTCAAACACTTCGACGGCGGCCTTGTCAACCACCGCACGCTCCACACGGCGCAAACCAAGCGCATAGGCGCCCAGCAGCGCCCGGTCACACAACAAATTGATACGCCGGGGCACGCCCCGCGCCAGCACATGAACGCGCCGCAAGGCGGCTTCCGAAAACGGCAGGGGTCCTTGCAGCCCGGCCACCGCCATGCGGTGCTGGATGTACTGACGTGTTTCGCTCGCATTGAGCGTGCCCAGATGAAAGCGGGCGATGACGCGCTGCGCCAGCTGCTCCAGCTCGGGCTGCGCCAGCAAGTGCCGCAACTCCGGCTGCCCGATCAGGATGATCTGCAACAGCTTGCGCTCGCTGGTTTCCAGGTTGGTCAGCAGACGCAGCTGCTCCAGCACATGCGGCGTGAGGTTTTGGGCCTCGTCGATGATGAGCACGTTGTGCTGCCCGGCCGCATGGCTGCGCAGCAGGTGCTCGTTCAGCGCATCGACATAGATCTTGAGCGAGGTGGGGACATCACCCTGCGCCGGCACCTCGATATGGAACTCGTGGCAGATGGTTCGCAGCAGCTCTGCCACCGTCAGCTTGGGATTGAAGATGTAGGCCACCCGGCAGTGGGGTGGAATCTGCTCCAGGAAGCACCGGCAGATGGTGGTCTTGCCCGCCCCGATCTCGCCGCTGAGCAGCACGAAGCCGCCCCCCCCATCCACGCCGTACAGCAGGTGCGCCAATGCCTCCCGGTGGCGCTCGCTCATGAAGAGGTAGCGCGGGTCCGGGGCGATGGAAAAGGGGGCCTGTGCCAGGCCGAAATATCCGGCGTACATGGCCTGAGGATAACGGGCAGGCCAGGCCGCAGCCAACCGCCCGGCTCAGGCCTGCCGGGTCGTCACGCCATAGGGGCCGCACGCATGGCAGGCGCGGCCGCGGTGGCGGGCCGGGAAAGGGCCCATCAGGCCGCCAGGGCCATCGACGGTGGCTTGCTCGTGGTGCCTGAGGCGCGCGCCGCGCCCGACACCGTGCATTCGATGTCGCCCGACAGCTGGCCGCCTTCTTCGATCACCACCTTGCCGTAGCGAATGTTCCCGGTCACGCGGCCGGTGGCGTAAATGACCAGCTTCTGGCGAACGGTGAGGCTGCCGTCGAACACGCCGTGGATTTCAGCAATGTCAATCTCGGCCGAGCCTTTGAACTCGCCTTGTTCCGCGATCTGTATCACGCGCGAATCCATCGTGGCTTC
Source organism: Hydrogenophaga sp. (assembly GCA_018335615.1). Taxonomy (GTDB): domain Bacteria; phylum Pseudomonadota; class Gammaproteobacteria; order Burkholderiales; family Burkholderiaceae_C; genus Hydrogenophaga. The sequence goes on from JAGXRS010000371.1 coordinate 2,529, forward strand.
CACCATGCCTTCGACCACCAGCGTGTCGCAGTCGGTGATTTCAACGCCCTTGAGCTTGATGTTCGGACCCACCGTCAGCTTGCTGCCGCCCTCCGGGGCGGTGCCGGCGCTCTTGGCCCCCGCAGAGGTGACGGCCGGGTCTGCGGGTGCGGGCGACGCTTGTGGCGACTGGCCTGTGGGCATGGTGGGATTGGCGCCGTAACGCGGAGCGGTGACGCCGCTGGTGAGAGGTTTCGGAATGTCGCTCTCGCGTTTACCAAAGTGCAATGCCATGCCAACTCCTTCAAAAAGTGAAGCGGACATGCTACGGGCGGTCAGCTCCCAGCCCTGACAGGGGCAGTAAGAGGCGTAACGAGTTGAACGCCTGCCCGTGCGTGGGCGCTCAGGCACTGTGCATGCCGGGGGCCGCCGTGCGCGCGGCAGCCGCCTGCGGGACGGTGCAGTACAGTGCCCGCCATGATCAGTCACTGGATTCTGGGCGCCCGGGCACCGGCCGACGTGGCGGTGTCGCTGGCGCAGGCCACGGCCCTGCTGCAGAAGCTGGGGCTGGCCGACCGCCACGCGGTGGCCGAAGACCTGTTGCGGCTGATCAGCGTGCACGTGCCGCTGGCGCAGTGCACCATCTTCTCGTTCGAGGGGGCAGGGCGCCCGCGCACCGTGGCGGTGGGCGACCGCTCGCGAACCCGGGCGCTGCCCGACATATCCGAGGCCTATGTGTCGCGCTTCTACCGGCT
>JAGXRS010000372.1 GCA_018335615.1 Hydrogenophaga sp.
CCCCAGGCTGGCGAGGGCCGCGCCCGCCACAATGCCCGGCGAGAGCCGGCGCACGATGTCCCAGCGCACAGCACCCCGCCGGTGGTGGGCGCGCACGCTGGACACGGAGGTGAAGATGATGGTGGACATCGACGTGGCGATGGCCATCTTGACCGAAAGGTCGGCCGCCACACCGCGGGTGGTGAGAATGGCGGTGATGAAAGGCACCATGATCATGCCGCCGCCAATGCCCAAAAGGCCTGCGAGGAATCCGGTGCACAAACCGAGCAGGACCAGCTCGGCGATCAACAAGGGGTCAAGAAGCATGTAAGGTGTCTGCAGTGCCACCGGACCGGCATCCTGAACCGGGGTTCAGGTGGGCAAGGGCAGCGTGACTTCGGGTTCATCTGACGCGAGATGCTCACACCAGCCACGCAATGTACCAAGCCCGGGCTCTATGAGCATTGGTTCAAGGAAATATAAAGCCCGGCATGCGCTGCAGACACCCAAATTGTAGGCGGTGCAGGTCGCGGATGGCGCGTTGGTCGATTTAAATTCCCCATCAATATGGCGGAGTCTGTCAGAGCGCCTCACCGTCGTCTTCCAGCGCCCGGTCGATGCGCCGAATGAGATCATCCACGCGGCTCTGCGTGTGTGGATCTACCGGGGTTGCTGACGCCAGTGCTGCGTCCAGCTCCGGTGATTCGGCCGAAGGCGGTGTGTCGGCGGCCTCTGAATGGCGCTCGATCTCTTTTTGCGAGAGCTCGAACGCGATGTTCAGAGAGGCCAGCACGGCAATGCGGTCCCGGGCCCTGACCTTGCCCGCGTCCCGGATGCGGCACATGGCCGTGTCCACCCGCTCCACCGCGTCGAGCAGGGCGGATTCCCCATCCTCCGGGCAAGCCAGCAGGTAGCTCTGCCCCATGATCTGGACTTCAATCTGTTTGCTCGTGGGCGGGTTCATTCGCGGTCCTCGCGAGGGACGTCAGGGGACGGGAACGCCGGAGGCGCGGGCGAAGGCAGGCGGTCGAGCAACGCGTCGATGCGCGCGCGGGCCGCATTCAGGCGGGAGCGCAACGAGTCGCGCTCGGCCTGCAAGGCCTGCACTTGTTCGTGGAGCAATTGGTTGGTGCGCTGCAGTTCTTCGTGGCGCAGCAGCAGGCGCTCCACGCGCTCGGTGATCAGTTCAAGTTGCTGGGGATCGGCCATGGTGGTGACGTGAAGTTGTCGCATTGTAGGGTTGGCGCAAGCAGGGGCGTCTTACAATGCGCGCTGTTGGTGCTCGCGGTGTGGTTCACACGCTGCAGTTCAACGGGAAGCAGGAGGGACGTCTCACACCGAGCCAACCTAACCTGCGCTGCCCCCGCAACGGTAAGCAGACGAGACACCTGAGCCCGCTTCAGGTTGCTCCGCTTTCATCTCTCAACCACTGGACCGCTCCGCGTTCTGGGAAGGTGATGAAGGTTGTTCTGCCAGCCCGGATACCGGCCAACAAGGTGGTGGTGCGTCTGGTGACAGACGAGCCGCCTTGACGCTCATGCACCGTCGGGGAAGGCGGTGAGAGCACTTCACTTGTTTGTATCTTCATGAACTCCCGCAATGTGCGCGCCCCGTTGGCGGCGCTGCCTCTGGCCATTCTGGCCACCTTATCGCACGCCCAGACTTCCATCGCCTCTTTGGACGAAACGATGGTGACGGCCACTCGCGTCCAGCAACCGCTCACCGATGTGGTGGCCGACGTCACCATCCTTGACCGCACGCAAATCGAACGCACTGGTGCCACCGGCCTTGCCGACGTGTTGGCACGTGTTCCCGGTGTGGCATTTGCACGCAACGGCGGGCCGGCGTCGACAACGAGTGTGTATGTCCGCGGTGCCGAATCGAGGTTCACGGCCGTGTTCGTCGACGGCGTTCGTATTGACTCGCAATCGACCGGTGGCGCCACCTGGAACGCCATTCCATTGGCACAAGTGGAACGAATCGAGGTGGTGCGTGGCCCTGCTGCCGCCGTCTATGGTTCGGATGCGCTCGGCGGCGTGATCCAGATCTTCACGCGCAAGGGTGAGACGGGTTTTTCGCCTGCCATTGAGCTGGGTGCAGGCAGCCACGGAAGCCGCAAGGTCGACATTTCCTTGGCCGGTGGCCAGGGAGCGTGGGACTACTCGCTCGGCGTGAGTCAGCAGAGCAGCGATGGATTCAACGCTCAGCCTGCGGCCAATCCCGACCGGGACGGGTACCGCAACTCGGCGGTCTCGGCACGGTTGGGTTGGCAGGTCAACGCGGGACATCGCGTCGAGTTCACCCTTCTGGACAGCGACGTCAACGCACAGTACGACGGGTTCAGGTCGACAAACGATGACCGGGGACTGCATGATTTGCGGGCCACAGGCCTGAACTGGTCCGCTCGATGGAGCGACCGGTACAAGACGCAGGTGAGCGTGACCCGCAGCCGCGACCGCTACGAAACCACCCCATCGCCCTACCTGACCGATACGCGGATTGACAGCTATCTGTGGCTCAACGAATGGCAGGTGGGTGGTCATCAGTTCACGGCTGCGCTGGAGCGCCGGGAAGACGAACTCAAGAACGCATCGACCACGCCGACGATGACGGCGCGGCATCAGGACGGTATCGCGCTTGGCTATGGATGGCGCCAGGGCGCCCATAGCCTTCAGGTCAATGCCCGCCTGGACGATGACAGCGAGTTTGGTCAACAGACGAACGGGAGCGCAGCGTACGCGTTTGCGTTTCTGCCGAATTGGCGCGCCCTGGCATCGGCCGGCACGGCGTTTCGTGCGCCGACCCTGTTTCAGCGGTTCAGCATGTATGGCACACCGGATCTCCGCCCGGAAACCTCGCGCAACATCGAGGCCGGTGTGAAGTATGAGGCGGGCTCAGACAGCTTCAGTGCGGTTCTTTACCGGAACAAGGTCCGCGACCTGATTGCGTACGGCACCTCCGTCACCAGCTGTGCTTACCGGCTCGGGTGCTATGGCAACACCGACCTGGCGCAATACAGTGGTCTGACGCTGGCCGGCTCAACGAAAGCGGGCAGCGTGATGCTGGGCGGATCACTGGACTTCCAGAACCCGAAGGATGTCAGCGTCGGCAAACCCAACAGCGGCAAGCAGCTGGCACGTCGGGCGAGACAAATGCTCACCCTCACGGCTGACGCGCCGATGGGCGCCTGGCAGCTGGGAGGCGAAGTCCAGCTGGTCGGTGAACGGTTCAACAACGCGAGCAACACGCAGCGCCTGCCCGGCTACGGTGTGCTCAACCTGAGCGCGAGTACCGCCTTGACGCCGGAGTGGTCGTTTGTGGGCCGGGTGGACAACCTGGGGGACAAGGACTACCAGACCGCCCTCGGTTACGCAACCGGTGGGCGGACGGTGTACCTGGGCGTGAAGTGGGCACCCAGGTGAGGCGGCCACGGCCATGAATGCTGCGAAGGCTTGCCCCGCGATCCTGATCGCAGCCCCGGCTTCCGGCCAGGGCAAGACCACGGTCAGCGCCGCGCTGGCGCGGCTGCACGCGCGAGCCGGCCGGCGGGTGCGGGCGTTCAAGTGCGGGCCGGATTTTCTGGACCCGATGTGGCTGGAGCTGGCCACGGGCCAGCCGGTGCACAACATCGATTTGTGGATGACCGGTGAGGCCGATGTTCGCGCGCGCCTGCACGCGGCTGCCCAAGATGCCGATCTGATTATTGTCGAAGGCGTCATGGGCCTGTTCGACGGCGAGCCCAGTGCGGCCGATCTGGCACGCCGGTTTGGGCTGCCCGTGCTGGCCGTGATCGATGCATCGGCCATGGCGGGCACCTTTGGTGCGCTGGCCTTTGGTCTGCAGCACTACCGGCCCGGCCTGCCGTGGGCGGGCGTGCTGGCCAACCGGGTGGCCGGTGACCGGCATGCGCGCATGCTGGAAGAGGCGCTGGCGGGGGAGGAGGGCCAGGGCCCTTCGCCGTGGCTCGGTGCCGTGATGCGCGACGCGGCGTTCGCCTTGCCCGAGCGGCATCTGGGCCTGACGATGGCCTCGGAGTTGTCCGATGCCATGGCCCGCCTGGATGCCGCCGCTGATGCGTTGGCCGCCACGCCCCTGGGGCAGCTGGATGCGGCCGGTCTCCAGCGCTGGGCGGTGAGCTTTGACGCACCTCTGCACGCCGCACCGGTGGCGCCCTTGTTGGCGGGGAAGACGGTGGTGGTGGCGCGCGACGCGGCCTTCTGCTTCATCTACCAGTCCAACCTCGACACGCTTGAGGCACTGGGCGCGCGGCTGGTGTTTTTCTCGCCGCTGGCGAATGACCCCATGCCCGACGGCGACGCCGTGTGGTTGCCGGGAGGCTATCCCGAACTTCACGCACCGGCACTGTCCGCAGCCAGCCGCACGCAAGCAGGACTGCTCGCGCATGTGCAGGCGGCACGTCCGGTGTGGGCCGAGTGCGGGGGCATGATGCTGCTGTTTGAGGAATTGGTGGATGCTCAGGGCGAACCGCATGCGATGTGGGGACTGTTACCCGGGCGTGTGAGCATGCAGAAGCGGCTGGCCGGGCTGGGCCCCCAGCAGCTGACGCTGGGCGCCGGTGCGTTGCGTGGCCACACCTTTCATTACTCGCGCTGCGAGACGGCACTGGAGCCGGTGGCGCAAACCGTGTCGGCGCGGGGAGCCACTGCAGGCTCCGGCGAAGCGGTGTACCAGCTCGGTGCTGTCCGGGCCAGCTATTTCCATGCCTGGATGGCGTCATGCCCGCAGGCCACGGCCGCCTTGTTCTTGCCGGGAGTACTTTGATGACTCGTGATTTGGGGCCGCAGCGCATCGTCTGCCTCACCGAAGAAACCACCGAGTGGCTGTACCTGCTGGGGCAGGAACACCGCATCGTGGGTATCTCGGGCTATACGGTGCGCCCGCGCCGGGCGCGGGATGAGAAACCCAAGGTGAGTGCCTTTCTCAGCGCCAAGATCGACAAGATCCTGGCGCTGCAGCCGGACTGCGTGTTCGGCTTCTCCGATCTGCAGGCCGACATTGCCGCGCTGCTGATCCGGGCCGGCGTGCAGGTGACGGTGTTCAACCAGCGCAGCGTGGACGAGATCCACGGCATGCTGTTTCAGGTGGCGGCCATGGTGGGCTGTGCCGATGCCGGCCTGGCGTGGATCGAGCAGAACCGCGCCGAGCTCGATGCCATCCAGGTCAAGGTGCAGGCGCTGCAGACCTGCGGCAAGCGTCGCCCGCGCGTGTTCTTTGAGGAGTGGGACGAGCCGCACATCAGCGGCATTCGCTGGGTGTCGGAGCTGCTGGGCATTGCGGGCGGCGACGATGTGTTTCCCGAACTGGCGGTGGAGTCGCTGGGCAAGAACCGCATCATTGCCGACGGTGCCGAGATCGTGCGGCGCAACCCGGACATCATCATCGGCTCCTGGTGTGGCAAGAAGTTCAGGCCCGAGAAGGTGGCCGCGCGTGAGGGCTGGCAGGACGTGGCGGCGGTGAAGGACGGCCAGCTCTTCGAGATCAAGTCGGCCGACATCCTGCAGCCCGGCCCGGCTGCGCTGACGGACGGGGTGCAGCAGATGCATCGCATCGTCACCGATTGGATGCAGCAGCATGGCTGACCTGGCGCGCAGCGAATTCATTCTGGGTGGCCAGCGCAGCGGCAAGTCGCGCCGTGCGGAGCTGCTCGCGCGCGACTGGCTGAGCGCGTCGCCCGCGCACCGCGCCGTGTTGGTGGCCACCGGCCAGCCCTGGGACGACGAGATGCGCCAACGCATCGCACGCCACCAGACCGACCGCACCCTGCGCGTGCCGGGCATGAGCACGGTGGAAGAGCCCCTGGCGCTGGCCGAAGCCGTGTGGCGGCACAGCCAGGCCCACACCGTGGTGGTGGTGGACTGCCTCACGCTGTGGCTGACGAACCTGATGATGCCCGCCGATGCGGCGCAGGCCCGCGATGAGGCGGCGGTGATCGCGGCGGGCG
>JAGXRS010000373.1 GCA_018335615.1 Hydrogenophaga sp.
GTTCGGCGGGGGTCACTGGGCACCCCCAGCGGTCAGCACAGCAGGCCGGCACACCAGATCGCCCTGGTGCGTCCACAGCGCCTGGGCTCCGGGGCCGAGTTCGGCGCGGCACAGGGCGGCGGCTGCGCGATCCATGCTGGCCTCGGCCTCGCGAATCTCGGCGTTGATCTGGCGCATGCGCTTGGCATCCTGGGCGTCCATCCATTCGATGACGGAGGGCAGCAGCAGCACGGCCGAGACGATGATCAGCAGGCCCCAGATGGGGTGCAGGTTGCGGCGGGTGCGTCTCATGCCAGCACCTCGACACTGATGGCGCCGGGTGCGCCGTCCAGAAGGTCGAGGCCGCGCAGCACGGCGTCAACCGTGTGGGCGAACACGCCCACGATACGGCGGGCGGGCATGCCGCGCCGGCTGATGGTGATGGCCATGGGCTTCATGCAGCACCGCCGTTCAGTACTTGAGAGCCTTCCCAGGCGAACAGCAGGACGCCGCGCTTTTGGGCCTGAACGTAGCTTTTGTTTCGCTCCACGCAGAGCGGAGTGCGCGCTGAATGAATGGCCCGCATCGTTGCGGAGGTCAGATCGAGCTTGTACAGCTCGCTGTCGGCAAACCGCGAAAGCTCCAGGAAGTCTTGATCCTCCTGAACAGCCACGCTCGCCCAGAACGCAGGGTGATCGGGCGGCAGCACATCCCATGTGCCTTTTCGTTCTGATTGGCCGCTGCCCGCAGCCTGGGGTGTTTGCTGCTGTGCCATCACGCCACCCCGCCAGTACGATGGCCGGCAGGCACACCACGGAGGAAAACGAAATGCTTGAAACGCTCCTGAACAAACTGGAGGCGCTGGTCAACGAGCGCGGCTCGGCAGCGGTGCTGCGCGAGCACCTGGCCTTGCTGCGAGAGCGCGTCGGGGCGCTGGAGCGCGAGAACGCCGATCTGCGCACGCAGCTTCAGCAGGCCCAGCTGCAGGCGCAAGAGAGCCAGAGCCAGGCGCGGCGCTTCGCGCAAGACAACCCGCACGCCTGGCGCTGCGACGCCTGCGGCAGTGTTGACCTGCGGCGCACCGGCAGCCGGCCCGACCCGACCTTCAAGGCGCTGGGAATCAAGCAGGCGCTCATGACCTGCCGCGTGTGCCAGCAAGTCTCGGCCTTCACCGAGGACCGCTGAGGGTTGGCCGCTGACCGCGGCCGGGGGTGTCTGCTGTGCCATGTGGCCCTCCGAAGTCGCCTGAAGTAGGCGGTTCGGATTGATTCTACAATCGTAGATAAAGCATCGTCAACAGTTGTAGATGGTTACAAAGAATTTTCTACGCCTGTATGACGAACGCAACACCTGTTTAGCTGCTGTGGCGTTCTGGCAGAATCTGTCCCTTCGGAGGCAATACTTTGGCACTCATACCCTGCGCCGCCTGCGGCAAGAAGATCAGTGATATTTCGCCTACCTGCATTCACTGCGGCGCAGCGTTCTATCAGGGGGGGTCTCGGCCCACTCGCCCCGTGACAGTGGGTTTGCCTGCGAGGCGCATGTCTTGGGCCAAGGTCGTGATGGGGTTTGTCGCGCTGATTGTTGTGGCTTCGTGTGTTGAATCACTTCAAACGAAGCCACAGCCACGCCAGTTTGATGAGAACTCGGCAATGGCCATGTGTATGAGGGCTATTCAGCTGGCCTCGAAAGACCCTGAGCGCGTTCAGATTCCTTGGGTAGACCCAAGGATGGGCGGCGACGATTTCCATTTCGCATGGGGGCACTCCACCCGCATGCTGAGGATGCGAAACGGCTTGGGGTTGGAGGTGGCCGCCAGCGGATCTTGTACCGTGAGCCGCGCGCGCAAGACGGTCACTTCATTGACCATCGACGGACAGAGGTTGCTCTGAATTGCGCCTTCTGAAGGGTAGAACGCACCCCGTTTTTTCAGGCGCAGTTTTTTTGCTCTGCTTCTCGAAGCTGAACAATCCCCACCACGTAGGCGTCTATCCGCGCAATGTCTTCGGGCAAAAGGGCCGCACGCATCTGCTCGCGCGAAACTGAGAACGGCCACCAGCTGCCCCCCCATTCCCCTGGGTCTTTCTCGCTGGCGATGTGGGGTACCACGTTCCCGCCCACCTGGTAGAGCTTGACGTGACGGCGAACCTCGTCGCTGAAGTCTTGTTCTTCGTCTGCCAACTGTTCAAAGGTCAGGCCGATCGCACTGGCCAGTGGCGCCCAGTACTGTGAGCGCTTGCTGCCGCGCTTTTCAAGCGCGTTGATCGTCCCCACCGCAACGCCTGAGCGCTCTGCCAGTTCTGGGTAGCTCAACCCGCAGGCAAGGCGGTATTTTTCAAGCTGCTTTCCAAGGGTCATCTTGACACCCTAGGAGCTGATTCGCCCACGCGCAACAACACTTGTAGACGAATGTATTTCTACATGTGTAGAATGCTGGGCATGAGCAGTGAAACATCCCCCGTTGTAGAGCCTGTAGTGGCTCAGGTGGCCCGCGCCATCGAGCTGGCAGGCGGCCCCGCCAAGGTTGGCCGCGGCCTGCGCGTGAGCACTCAGACGGTCTGCTTCTGGCGTGATGGCAACCGACAGATCAAGGCCGAATTCGGCGCACAGCTCGAGCAAATGACTGATTTGCGGGTGACGCGAAAAGACATCTGGCCCGTCAGCTGGCAACAGATCTGGCCCGAGCTTGCGCGCGCCGATACCCACCAACCCCACCCCACCCACCAAGAGGCCGCGAATGCGTGATTGCTTGTTTATTTGCCACGATTCGAATGGGGTCCCTCGCCTGCAGGACAGGCTCGGGGCAGAGGTGGTTTTGTCGCCTTTGCAGGCCTTTTGGCTGTACGAGCTGTGCGAGCTTTCCACTATCGGAAAAGCTTCGATGCCCCTTGGAGCAGCTGGTACAGCCGGTCTTCTGATTCCAGCATCTGTTTCACTGCCGCTCTCATTGTTGGCGTTGGTATCTGCTCGAAAGTCGCTTGTTTCGCCGCAGACGCCTTGGCCATCTTGGTCAGAACGTCTTGCAGTTGCTCGGGCGGCATGGCTGCTGCCATGGCGCAAAGCGCTTGGTTGGTTGCGCTCAGGTCGCACCGCAATCGGTCCATGGATTCTCTGAGGCGCTGCATGTCTTCGTTCATGGGTCGGTCCTTTCGGTTTGATGGTGGTTGTAGGGACTTTCATCGTACCCGGCTGGGCCGGCCCGCCCTTTTCCCCCACCGCCCAGCTGGCCCGCGCGATCGTGCTGACCGGCGCGCACCTCGGCCTAACTCCCCCGACATGGGTGGCGCGCTGGTCGGCGGTGGGCTTTTTCTTCCAGAGTCCTAACCACATGGCCACACACAACATCCGCGTCACTGTGCTGCTGGACGGTGATGAGTACCTGGGCCTGCAGGCCATGAGCGAGGATGATGGACTGAGTGATTCGGCTTTCATGCGGCGTCTGTTGAAGCTGGAAGCCCGCAGGCGGGCCATGGCTCAAGTATCGGAGCGCACCGATCTGGATGAAAGTGCAGAACCTGTTCACCTTGTGCGCACCGCCAGAGGACAGTTGTGATGCCTGCCGCACAGACACACCCGTTTTTCCCCGCCACCACACCTGCGCCGGCCCAAGGCGTGCAGGGGGTGCCCCCTCAGCTCCTGCTCACGCAGGGCCGGCGTGGTGGTGGGGATTTTTCTTCTTCTTCTTCCGCAGTGGGGCGCATGCAGCCCAAGCGCCGCGCCGGTGGGCGCCCCCGCGGGCCGGTGCGCGCCGCCCTGCTGCGCGCCATAGGCGAGGGCCTGAGTGGCCAGCTGGATGCGCTGGCCCACCACACCGGCTGGCCGCCCGAGCGGGTGCGCATGGCTGTGAAAGAAATGCGCCGCGCGGGCGAGCTGCCCGCACCAGAGCGCATGCCCCAGCCTGGGCGCGGTGGCCAGCCGCCGGGTTGCTACGGCCTGCGCCATGAAGCGCAGCCAGTTTCCGTGAACGCCTTGGCGTTTGCACAACAGGCCTGGCGTTGAGTCGCTGGGCACATTCTTCAACAGCCTGAGGGGGCATCTTTTGACAGAGCAAACAGAACGCGCCAGGGGGCGCGTGGATTTTTCATCGCTGGCCCGGGTGCTGCTGGACAGTGCCGAGGGTTTTCTGGCGGGCCTGATTGGTGGCGGGCGTGACGGCCATGAGTGGAAGGCCCGCCGCCGGCGCGACGGTGGCCTGGGCGACAGCCTCACGGTGAACCTGCAAACGGGCGCCTGGGGGCACTTCGCGGCCGACGAGCAGGGCGGCGACCTCATCAGCCTTTACGCCTACGTGGAAGGCCTGGACCAGATCGAGGCCGGGCGCCAACTGTCGGCGCGCTTCAATGTGCCGCTGCTGCAAGACGCCTACGGGGCGCGTGCGCCCGTTTCCCCCCAAGACCCGGCTGGCGCAAGCTGGGGTAAGGGGTATGGCGCTGCGCGTGAACCAGCGAAGGCGGCAGAGGCGATGCCCGACAAGCGCCGCAGCGACTGGGTGCCGGTGGTGCCGGTGCCGCGTGGCGCGCCCGATGCCACGTTTGTGCACAGCCACCGCGGCACGCCGGCCCTGACGTGGGAATACCGCTTCAACGGCGAGCTGTACGGCTATGTGTGCCGCTTCACCACCAGCGACGGCGGCAAGGAAACCATTCCGCGCACCTGGTGCCGCAACGACCACGACCCGCTGTTGCCCGGCGCCGCGCGCTGGCACTGGAAGGGCTGGGACGAACCCCGCCCGCTGTACCTGCCCGCTGGCCGGGTGGACGCCGAGCGCATGGTGGTGGTGACCGAGGGCGAGAAGTGCGCCGACGTGGTGCACCGCCTGCTGGGCGATGAGTTCACCAGCTGCACCTGGCCAGGTGGCACCAAGGCTGTGAAGATGGCGAACTGGCTGTGGCTGGCGGTGGGCGATGCACGCCCGCGCGTGCTGCTGTGCGCCGACACCGACAGCCAGCGCGAGAAGCTGCCGCGCGACGAACTGAAGGCGCTGGAGGCCGAGGTGGCCGCGCTGGGCCTGCCCACCGCCGAGGCCGCCCAGGCCCTGGCCGAGCGCAAGGCCGCCGCACAGCTGGCCAAGCCCTACATGGCCGCGAACCTGCAGCCGGGCAACCGGGCCATGGCTGAGCTGGCCGTGATGCTCACCGTGCTGGGCCATGAGGTGTGGCTGGTGCCGCCCATTGGCCCTGGCATCAAGCCCGACGGGTGGGACGTGGCCGACGCGGTGGTGGGCATGGGGGTGGAAGCACCCTGGGGCGCGGCAGAGTTGCGCGCCTACCTGCGCACCGCCAAGCGCTACCAGCCGCCAGCCATTGTGCAGAACGATGCCGCCAAGCTGGACGAGCGCCGCCAGGTGGTGGACCGCCTGGTGGGCGACAACACCGACCCCGCCACCGGCGACGCGCTGGAAATCTTCGGCTGGCCGCACTACGGCAAGGAAGGCCCGAAGGCCACGCGCGAGAACGTGCTGCACGCCTTCAAGAAAGACCCATCCTTGCGCGGCATGGTGGGCCTGAACGAGTTCAGCCAGGAGATGTGGAAGCTGCGGCCCACGCCCTGGGCCAGCCCGGACGGCATCTGGCGCGAGGTGGACGACTACAAGCTGGCCGAATACCTGGTATGGCGCCACAACTGGGTGCAAAGCCCAAGCGCCGACAGCATCGGCCAGGCGCTGAAGACTGTGAGCATGGACCACGCCTTCCACCCCGTGCGCGACCGGCTGAAGGCCCTGAAGTGGGACGGCGTGGAGCGCTTGCCGATGTGGCTGTTCAAGGCCTTGAGCCTGGACCCGAAAGCCATGCGCGAGACGCGCCGCCAGTACCTGTCCAGCGTGGGCAAGTGGTTCCTCATGGGCATGGTGGCGCGCGTGCTGCGCCCCGGCTGCAAGTTCGATTACATGCTGGTGCTCGAAGGCCCGCAGGGTTACCGCAAGAGCACGCTGGGCCGCGTGCTGGCCGGCGACTATTTCAGCGACACACACCTGGAACTGGGCAACAAAGACAGCTACCTGCAGCTGCAGGGCTGCTGGGTGCACGAATTCAGCGAGCTGCACGCCATCACCGGCAAAGACGTGACGCTGGTGAAGGCCTTCATCAGCGCCCAGGTGGACTACCTGCGCGCCCCGTTCGACCGCCGCCCGGCCAAATACCCGCGCCAGTGCGTGTTTTTCGGCACCAGCAACAACAGCAAGTGGGCGCGCGACCGCACCGGCAACCGCCGCATGTGGCCGATGGAGATCACCGAGCCGGTGCGCACCGAGTGGGTGGAG